>NZ_RWIL01000005.1:0-22281 GCF_009764635.1 Pseudomonas sp. PB103
GCAGGCTGCGATCTTTTGATCTTGCTGTTCAAAAACCACATCAAAAGATCGCAGCCTGCGGCAGCTCCTACATGTTTGGGTTTTCAGCACAGGTGAATCGATGCCATCTGACCCACCCCTGAACTCCTACAGGGTTCGGTGTAGCAAAAAACCTGTGGGAGCTGGCTTGCCAGCGATGAACGATAACGCGGTCTACACCTTGGCAACGCGCCAAAGGTACCAGGCGGCGACGGTTCTGAACGGGCTCCACTTCAACCCGATCTCGATCATCTGCTTGCGCGTCGGCTGCACCTCCAGCCCCTTCAGCCGCCGATAACCCTCACGCACACCAAAGTCATCGGCCGGCAGGATATCCATGCGCTCCAGGCTGTAAATCAGCAGCATCTCCACCGTCCAGCGGCCGACCCCGCGCAGGCTGATCAAGCGCTCGATCAGCACTTCATCGTCCATCGCCAATGCCGTGGCGTAATCCGGCACCACGCCGTCGAGCGTCGCCTGGGCGATCCCTTGAATCGTGGCAATCTTGCCTGCTGAAAACCCGCAACTGCGCATTCGTTCAAAGTCGGTCGCGAGGATTTGTTCCGGCCGTGGAAATGACCGCGACGGAAACAGCCCCACGAGGCGCCCGACAATCGCATCCCCGGCCTTGGCATGCAGTTGCTGATAGGCAATCGCCCGCACCAGCGACTCGTACGGATCGCGCGCCGGGTGCGGTTGATGCAGGCACGGGCCGACAGCGGCAATGTGCCGCTGCCAGTCGGAATCGAGGCTGGCGAGGTATGCGCTGGCCGCTTGATAGGCGTCGGGCATGCTATTTCAGCAAGCCATTGACTTCGCCGTAGGTGAAGGCCTTGAGGTCACGGGTATCGAGTTTGCCGCTGGCGAGGAAGCTTTTCACCAGCCCGCCCATCGCGCCGTAGAGGAACTCGGCGATGCCGGAGCCGGCGCTCAGGCGGCGCACACCCAAGGCTTGCAGTTCGGCGGGCGAGGGCAGGCAGGCGAAGCCCAGCACGTTGACCGGCAGCGTCGTGCCTTTGCAGATCGCTTCGATTTCGTAGCCCGAGGTGACCCCGGCGGCGAACAAGCCATCGGCACCGGCGGCCTGATACAGCGCGGCACGGCGCAGGGTTTCGGCGACGCGGTCTTCAGCCGGCACCAGGCTTTTCAGATAGACATCGGTGCGCGCGTTGATGAACAGTTTGACCGCGCGTTTGTCGGCGACTTGCCGCGCCACTTCGATCTTGCGCGCGAGCAGCTCCGGCGTTTGCGCGCCGTCTTCGATATTGACGCCGACCGCGCCCGCGGCAATGACCGCATCGAGCACTTCGGCGACCCGCCCGAGGTCATCGGAATAACCGGCCTCGACGTCGACGGTCAGCGGCACGCTGATGACCCGGGCGATCGATTCCACCGTCGACACCAGCCGTTCGAGGGGCAGCGTGTTGCCGTCCGGGTAACCGTGGGCCCAGGCCACGGCCGCGCTGCTGGTGGCGACGGCCTGACCACCGAGCTGTTCGACCAGTCGCGCGCCAGTGGCGTCGGCGACGTTGGTCAGGATCAACAGGCCTTGCTGGTGCAACTGGTGAAAGCGAGTGTCGAGCGTGCTCATCGAAATTCCTTGTTGTTGATGGGGCAAAAATCGTCAGAAAGCCAATGGTTGAGTGAGCTGCAGTGCGGCGTTTTCCAGCCTCAGCAAGAATGCCTTGCGCGGTTGTCCTCCACCATAGCCGGTCAGCGCGCCGTCCGCGCCAATCACCCGATGACACGGCACGACAATCGACAGCCGATTGTGCCCGTTGGCCAGCCCGACCGCCCGACTCGCGCCGGGTTTGCCCAACGCCGCCGCGATGGCGCCGTAAGTGCTGGTGTGACCGTAAGGGATTTGCAGCAGCGCTGCCCAGACCTGCCGGGAAAATTCGCTGCCGGGCAAATGCAACGGCACCGTGAATACGTTCAGCGTGCCGGCGAAGTAGGCCGTCAGTTCCTCTTCGATTTGCTGCAGGTGTGCGTTATGCCCTGGCGCGACCGCGTAGCCATAGCGGTTCTGCAATGCTTCAACTTCGCCGGTCAGCGCCGGCCGATCAAGAAACTCCAGCAACACCAATCCACGGCGTTCGGCCATGGCGATCATCGGCCCCAGCGGCGTGGTCAGCCGGGTGAACAGCAGCGGCTCGCTCTGTTCGACGCGGCCAGGTGTGATGTGGAACGACTTCTGAAAGGCGTCACGAAAACCGCTGAGCGACTCATACCCCGAGTCGAACGCGGCATGATCAATCGAGGTGCCTTGCTTGATCCCGCCCAGTGCCATGCCCAACCGTCGGGTACGTAGCCAGGCGTGGAAGGTCATGCCGAAATGTTGTTTGAACCAACGCCGCAGCTTCAGCGGCTCGATGCCTGCGGCGAGCAGTTGTGCATCGCTCCAGCGCAGCTCCGGGTCGGCGTCCACAGCGTTGAGCAGGCGCTGCACCCAATCCGGGGCGATGGCCGCAGCGTCCAGTGGCTTGCAGCGCAGGCAGGCGCGATAACCGGCGGTCAGGCATTCATCGGCGTGCGCGAAGAACTCGACGTTCTCCGGTTTCGGTTTGCGCGCCGTGCAACTGGGGCGGCAGAAGATCCCGGTGGTTTTCACGGCCGTGAAGAACACGCCTTCATAGGCAGTGTCGCGTTCGAGCATGGCGCGAACCATCTCGGCGTGGGGCGGCAGGACAGCGGTCTGTATGTTCATGGCATGACTGTAAAAGCAGATTCTCGATGGCTCCACCGAAAAATCGACAGTGAATTTCCATTACCCCTGAACTACCGTGTAGGAGCTGCCGAAGGCTGCGATCTTTTGATCTTGTTTGTATAAATCAAAGTCAAAAGATCGCAGCCTGCGGCAGCTCCTACAGAGATTGTGAGGTATCGGGTTTATGCATCCGTTTTCCATTCAGCGTATTGATCACATTGTCCTGCGCGTGCAAGACCTGCAGCGCAGCATCGACTTCTACGGCCAGGTGTTCGGCGCCGAGGTGGTCAGGCGCAACGAACCGCTGGGGTTGATCCATCTGCGCGCCGGCAGCTCGATGATCGATCTCGTCGACCTGCAAGGCGAACTCGGCCGCAAGGGCGGCGGGGCGGCCGGTGCCGAGCGGCGCAACGTCGATCACTTCTGCCTGCGCATCGAGCCCTTCGATGAAGCGCTGCTGAGCGCACATTTGCAGTCTTTTGGTCTGAGCGTTGCCAAAGCCGAGTCGCGCTTCGGCGCCGAGGGCAAGGGTTTGTCCCTCTACTGCTTCGACCCGGACGGCAATCAGGTCGAACTCAAAGGGCCGTCCGAGGTTTAAGCGCGTTTGGCCATCAACAAGACCGAAGCCGCCGCCGACAGCAGCCCCGCGCAGCAACGATTGAATATCCGTTTGCCGCGCGGCTCGGCGAACCAGCGGCGCATGTGCAGGCCCATCCACGCATAAGCGCTGATGGCGATCCATTCCAGCAGCAGGAACAGCACACCCAGTACCGCGAATTGTGCCGGCACCGGGTGGGCCGGATCGACGAACTGCGGCAGAAAAGCGGTGAACAGCAGAATCGCTTTCGGATTGCCGGCCGCGACCAGAAATTCCTGTCGCGCCAGGGCGAAGAAGCCAACGGTCGCGCCCGTCACGTGCTGCTCGGCTTGCGGATTGGCCCGCCACAACTGCCAGGCCAGATACAGCAGATACGCCGCGCCAATGATCTTGATCGCATGGAACAGCCATTCCGACGTCTGCAACACCACCGACAGACCGGCGCCGGCCAGCGCGATCATCCCGGCAAACGCCAGAATACGCCCGATGCCCGCCGTGCAGGCGCGGCGAAAACCGTAGCGGGTAGCGTTGCTCACCGACAGCAGGTTATTCGGGCCGGGGGCCATGTTCAGGGCAAAGCAGGCCGGGAGAAACAGGGAGAGGGTGGCGAGATCCATGACGGCACTCCAGAAACGAGAAGGCCATTTTTATCACAGCCCACGCGCCGCCAGACCCATACAGTCAGGCCCGGCTGTCGCGGTACAGCGCCCGGCCGTGCAGGGCAACCCCGTCGAACTTTTTGCTGACGGCGCAACTCTGAAACAGTCAGAGGGCGATGGTTTCGTCAGAAAAAGTTATCCGCACGGTCAGAAACAGCGATTGCCGTGTAACATTTGCCCCCTGTTTCTGCTCCCTGTTTCAAACATCCCGCACGGCCCCAGGCGGCCCCACCAAGAGCGATCTACATGCAAGCAAAGGCCCGTGAAGTTTATGTGCCACCGGTGCTGCAAGATCTGCGGGCCGGCACTGCCGAACTGCACATCGCACTGGAAAAACGCCTTCCATTTTTCTCCGATACTCTCGATACCCCAGCATTTGTGCAGTTGATGCAGGCTTATTACGGCTTCTATCTACCGCTGGAACACGCGCTGCTGAGCAGCGGTGCAATTCCCACTGATTTTGATCTGACGCCACGACTCAAGGCGCCAACCTTGCGCGCCGACCTGCATGCCCTGGGCGTGAGCAGCGAGGCGCTGGCACGTCTGCCACAGTGTGAAGATTTGCCCCTGATCAATTCCGCGGCTTGCTGCCTCGGCATACTGTATGTGCTCGAAGGTGCGACGCTGGGCGGGCAGATCCTGCGCCGGGAAATCGCCAGCCGACTCGGCCTGGAAGCCGACAATGGCGCGGCGTTTCTCGATATCTATGGCGCCGCCACTGGCCGCCGCTGGCGCGATTTCATTGAATACCTGAGCCGTCGACCGATGGATGCGGACGAGCGCAAGGCCGTGGTTGCGGCCGCACACACCACATTCAGCTGTTTCGAGCGCTGGCTCGAACGCCGGGAGGTACTGGCATGACCCCGCAAGACCAACAAGCCTTTGAAGAACTGCTGGCCAACTGTGCCGACGAGCCGATTCGCTTCCCCGGCGCGATCCAGCCCCACGGTTTGCTGCTGACCCTGAACGAACCTGCGCTGGAGATCGTTCAGGTCAGCGCCAACGTTGCAACCCTGCTGGACCGTGAGCCGCTCGGCCTGATCGGCCAGCCACTGGCGCAACTGATCGGCGACGCCGAGGCCGCGCAAGTGCGCGAGGCCTTGCTGCAGCCGGCATTGTCCGATACGCCGCCGCTGCACTTTCGCCTCAATGGCACGGCGTTCGATGGCTTGTTGCACCGGCATCAGGGCGTGCTGATTCTGGAACTGGAAATCCACGTCGAAAACTTCCAGCCACGCAATGTCGCCGGCAACCAGACCCATCTGGGGCGCATGCTCCAGCGTCTGCACGCGGCCACGTCGTTGCAGGCGCTGTACGACATCAGCGTCAAGGAAATCCAGGCCATGACCGGTTACGACCGGGTACTGATTTACCGCTTTGAAGAGGAAGGGCACGGCCAGGTGATCGCCGAAGCGTCCGACCCGTCGATGGAAGTGTTCAACGGTCTGTTCTTCCCGGCCTCGGACATTCCCGAGCAGGCCCGCGAGTTGTATCGGACCAATTGGCTGCGGATCATCCCCAATGCCGATTACCAACCGGTGCCGTTGCTGCCGAAGCTGCGCCCGGACACCGACACGCCGCTGGATTTGAGTTTTGCCACCCTGCGCAGCGTGTCGCCGATCCATTGCCAGTACATGAAAAACATGGGCGTGCTGTCGTCGATGAGTATCTCGCTGCTCAAGGGCGACAAACTCTGGGGCCTGATCAGTTGCGGCAACCGTCAGCCGCTGCATGTGCCGCATGAACTGCGCGCGGCGTGCCAGACCATCGGCCAGGTGCTGTCGCTGCAGATCAGCGCGATGGAAGCGCTGGAGATCAGCCGTCAGCGTGAAGCAAAAGTCGAGGCGCTGGCCTTGCTCAATCAGGCGATGATCGATTCGCCACAAAACGTTTTCGATGGCCTGGCCAACCAGCCGCAAGTGCTCATGGCGCTGAACAATGCCGGCGGTATCGCGATCATTGAAGACAATCAATTGCACCGTTACGGCAATTGCCCGGAGCCTGCGCAGATCCGCGCCCTGCACAAATGGCTGCAGGACAGCGGCGAGCCGGTGTTCGCCAGCCATAATCTGGCCAGTGTGTATCCGCCGGCTGCGGAGTATCAGCAAGTGGCCAGCGGCGTGCTTGCCATGAGCCTGCCGAAACCGGTCGACAACGGCGTGCTGTGGTTCCGTCCCGAGGTCAAAGAGAACATCAACTGGAGCGGTGATCCGCGCAAGCCACTGGACCTGGAAAACTCCGACGCCGGTTTGCGCCTGCGTCCGCGCACCTCGTTTGAAATCTGGAAAGTCGAGATGGCCGGGATCTCCACCAAGTGGAGCCATGGCGACCTGTTTGCCGCCAACGATCTGCGTCGCTCGGCGCTGGAAAACGATCTGGCGCGCCAGGTGCGCCGCGAACAGGAAGCCGTGCGCGCCCGCGATGAACTGGTGGCGGTGGTCTCCCACGACCTGCGCAACCCGATGACAGTGATCTCGATGCTCTGCGGCATGATGCAGAAGGCGTTCAGCTCCGACGGCCCACACACCTCGCGCCGCATCTCCACCGCAATCGACACCATGCAGCAGGCGGCCGGGCGCATGAACACGCTGCTCGAAGACTTGCTCGACACCTCGAAGATTGACGCCGGGCGCTACTCCATCACCCCGCAGAAACTCGACGTCGGGCAGATGTTCGAGGAAGCGCAGGCGCTGCTCGCACCGCTGGCGCTGGACAAGGACATCAGCATTTCCTTTGCCGCTGATCCCGATTTGCGCATTCACGCCGATCCGGAGCGGCTGTTTCAGGTGCTGTCGAATCTGGTCGGCAACGCGATCAAGTTCACCCCGCGCCTGGGCACCGTTGGCGTGCATGCCAAATCAGTCGGCGATGAAATCGTTTTCACCGTGCGTGACAGCGGCGAAGGCATCCCCCTAGAGCACCTGCCGCACGTGTTCGACCGTTACTGGACGGTAAAGGAAGGCAATCCCAACGGCACCGGCTTAGGTTTGTACATCACCCAAGGCATCGTCGAAGCCCACGGCGGCCGGATCGTCGCCGAGAGTGAGCCGGGGCAGGGCAGCGAATTCCGCTTCACCGTGCCACGCCTCGACTAACCCCTGTAGGAGCTGCCGCAGGCTGCGATCTGTTGATGTGATCGTTCCCCCGCTCCGCGTGGGAATGCCTCAACGTACGCTCTGCGTTCGGCTCTGGAAGGGACGCGGAGCGTTCCGGGCTACATTCCCACGCAGAGCGTGGGAACGATCAGGATCACAGGGGCATTTTCTTTTGATCGTTCCCACGCTCCGCGTGGGAATGCCTCAACGGACGCTCTGCGTTCGGCTCTGGAAGGGACGCGGAGCGTCCCGGGCTACATTCCCACGCAGAGCGTGGGAACGATCAGATCACAGGGGCATTTTCTTCAATACCGGGGATTGGGCGCTCGATACCGTGAGCACCTTGTTCCTCGATTTGAAGCAGGTGTGCGATGAGTCTGATTGTTTCGATGGCGGCGTTTGCGTTGGCGGCGTCGATCACGCCGGGGCCGGTGAATATCGTGGCGTTGAGTTCGGGGGCGCAGTTCGGCTTCCGCGCCAGCCAACGGCATGTCGCCGGGGCAACATTGGGGTTTGTGTTGTTGCTGGTGTTGATGGGCCTGGGCCTGCACGAGGTTCTGCAACTGTGGCCGTTCATGACGCGAGTAGTGCAACTGGCCGGGGTGGTGTTTCTGCTGTTCATGGCCTGGAAACTCGCCAGCGACGACGGGCAGTTGAACGCAAAGGATGCCGCGCGTGCGCCGTCGATGCTGTATGGCGCAGTGATGCAGTGGCTCAACCCCAAGGCCTGGCTTGCCTGCGTGGCAGGAATGGGCGCGTTCGTGGCGGATGGCGAGGCGCGGCTGGTCTGGCAGTTTGCCGCGGTGTACCTGGTGATTTGCTATGTGTCGGTGGGCTGCTGGGCGTATGCCGGTACATTCTTGCGCGGCTATTTGAGCCATGCGGCGGGGATGCGCTGGTTTAACCGGAGCATGGCGCTGTTGTTGGTGGTGTGTGCTGTGTACTTGTTAGCGGCCTAGAAAGCCGTTGCTTGCGCGATTCGTGCCGCGACCTCTGACGGCACAAATCGCTTTTATCACCTTAAGTGATCAACCTCAGAATATGCCGTTCAACACGCGGAATGCTGCCGGCGTCATAGGCGTGAAACTGTTGTTACGCAGTTGGCTGATTGCGTACATCGCACTCGCTGTACGGCCGTTACCGTCGCCAAATCCCTGAAAACCTACAATCGCAGCGAGCAGGTGTTTGTCAAAGTGTTGGTGGGTGGTGTCGAGTGTTTTCAGGTGCTGTTCAAGCAGCGCGAAACCGGTGACGCTGCTGCCATACTGGGTTGGCGCTCCGGCGTTGCGAATCACCCCACTGGCAGAGGGAACCAGGCGCCGGTGTACCTCGGTGATGACGGCCGGATCTGTCAGCGACTTATTGTTGCCCGTGTATTCGCGCAACACCGCGAGGATGTTGTCGAAGTCGTTTCCTTTCGAGGAAGAGCCATTGAGCATCCATGCGGCGGCTCTTTTGGAATGCTCAGTGTGGCCCTGTAAATTGAAGGCGGCTTCGGGCATGACATCCGTGTAGGGGGCTTTGTCTAGATTCGTTTTCAGTACGTTCTGCTGGTAGCCGGTCATGTAGGCGGCTTTTTTTATTTCCAGCTCAGCAACAACGTCGAGGGTTTCGGCGTAATTCTTCGCGGTATTGAATGTATTGCCATGTCGATAGTTTCTAACCTGCATGTAAGAGTGCAACAGATTCTCCACCGCATCTGTGCCGATCAGTGATTGCAGTTTTGTAACCGACGGATAATGCAGCGATGCCTCTCGCACGGCATTGTTGAACAAATGGTCGAGTTCAATCGAACTCGTCCCTTTGTGCAAGGTAGTGCTCTTGTCACTCAAGCGCGTGACAACATGCTGAATGGTCTCGATAGTGTCGTCCTTGAACAGTGCGCGAGCGTGGGCCACGGTATCCAGAGACATGCGAATCCGTGAGGCAGAGTCGGTGTGGTCGATCGCCTTGATCAAGTCGTAACGGTTGGCGCCCGTTAAAAGGCGCAGTTGCTCGCGCGCGGCATGCGGGATCGCCGACGCATGTGTACCGAGTCTTTTCAGGCTGCGCCCAATCAGCTTGCCACCGCCCTGCAACAATTTCGGCAAACCATCCAGTGGATTGAACAGGTTCACAATAGTCACGGCGATCACCTTGGAGCCGGAAAGCAGCCTGGCGGCGGTGGCCGTAGCCTTGAGCGCCGTTCCGGCGATTTTCAAAGGCACAGCGGCCACAACGGCCGCGACACCGACCACATCCATCACACAACCATTGATGGCTTTGATCTGCCTGGAACTGTCACCGGAGGACAGTTCTTCGATGCATTCCTTGAACGGAATAATCACGTTGATCAGGGTCTTGAAAATGGTCTCGGTCGTTGCAATGGCTTTTTCTCGCTGAGTCTGGTCAAGACCCATTTGCCAGAGTTCGGCTGCCGTGAATGCAGGTATTTCCTTTGCAATCAGTTCGCTGATGGCTTCTTTGCGGCTGGAACGGAAGAAGCGGTTCGGTGTACTTCTACCGTCAGTGTCTTCCCAGGACTCCTTGAACTCCCCAATCTTGCGTATGAATGCCTTGGATTGCGTAGTCCGAGGTTCACTATTGCTGAGGTAGGCCGTGATATCTATCGGTAGATTGTCAAATTGTTCCTGGCTGGTGAAGTCTGTCGCGTTGTCCAACCCATCGGGTTTGACAAGGGCGGTGAATACGCTCGTCAGTTTTTCGTTCAAACGGCATTGCGACTTGAGCGGGAACAATTCATAGCAGCGAACCTCCGCATGGATCACCGCACAAATGATAATGCCGAATCGTCCGGTATCACCGGCAACAGCAGGGCGCACGGGGGTAATTCCACCGGGAGTCGGCAACGTCGGGTAGTGCGGTCGGGTAAACTGCTGAACGCAATAAATGGCCAAATGGGCGTTTTCAATGAAACCACGGTCCCGAGGGCGGAGTTGAGAAAACGCCACGTTGATATTGCACTCCATCGCCGCTTGCATCTGCTGGGCGTAACGACTGATGGCTTCTTCGTATAAATCGTTGGCGGGATACAGACTCAACAGGTTCGGGAAGGATTGATAAATACTGGTGCCTTTGATTCGATCCCAGTCTTCGCTGTTCAGCTCATCCCCCATATAGAGGTCGACGACAGACACTTTTCTGCCATTACCACCCCCTGTACCCCGATGTTTCACCAACAGCTCGTCAGGGTCGCAGTCGGGCACCTCCTTGCGCATTTCCTCAAGTGCCAGCGGTTTGCGGTGCGGCAGTTTTTCGCGAAGCTGAATGGAGGCCTGCATTATCTGGTCAACGTAGCGCCGGTATTCAGCAGAAGCTTGCAGAACTGTGATTTCGCTCAGGCTGCCATCCGCTTCGCGCGTGGCAAGTTTGTTCATCAAGGCCCAAGTTATTATCGGGTCTACCGCGATCTGATCATGAGCGGCCTGAAGTTCCGGTGTCAGCTTAGAAAACTGCGCAAAACCCAGCAGGTTCTCATAGGTCATGGATCGCGAAACACCGGGCGAAATGGCTTCGGCAAAGTGCACCGCCTGGCTGAGGACTACCCAGCCAGGGGTGGCGATTTTCAGTTGTGCCGGGGCATCGTTTACCAGGTATTCCGGGGCCATCCCGCCCAGCACCAGTTCTGCCACCAGCGGTGCAATCACCTTGTTCAGCCCGCGTTGGCTGATCAAGTGTTCCTCCAGTTCGCGGCGTACCGTACCCGGAGGATTGAGCATATGGCGCGATGAATAAAGATCGTAGCCTGCGAACGCGGTGGCGGTGATGTCTGCCTCGGCATCCAGATCAAGCAGGATCGCGGCAAATATCAGCTGTTCGACAAATTCGGGCGTCGGTGGCGCGTCGGTCGCTTCTTTAAACCAGCCAAGGGCGTCGATATATTCCTGGGCCTGTTCAGTCGTCCTGAGAATATCGTCGATCAGCTGTCGCAACCGATAACCCGGGCTGTCCAGTAATCCATCAGGTGAACCATTTTCAATGATAAGAGAAGTGCCGTACGCCTCAATCAAGGATATTTCATTTGCGGTCGCCCGTTCGTTTACTTGGCGGATGATCGCTCGGGTTTCTTTACTTAGTTGAAAGGGCGACGTTTCTCGGGATTCGAACAACTGCCAGTAGTTGGCATAGCGGGGAGGCTCTGGCAAGGTGGAAAATTTCAGTAAGTCGATCAGTTCCTTGCTGCCTTCTTCCGAAACCGGAAGTGGAAACTTGTTGAACCGTAACCATTGATCTACGGTGATCGACTGCCCCGAACTGACCCATCCACCTGTCGATTTGGCGCTGATCGCCAGCAGCCTCAGATCCTCGCTGAAGCCTGCAGCGCTCACTTGCGCGTGAGCGATCTCGGTTCGAGTAAAAAATCCGGTAGCGTTCCAGCTCTGTGGATCCGCTACGCCGGACTGCGCCCGGACATTCTCGTGGGTGTAGAAAATACGTGCCTGCTCATCGACCTGAAAGACGACATTCAGCGGTATGGATTGGGCTTTGCGAATCTCGAGAAACGCCGGGTGTTTGATAATGTTGATCAGAAGCAGCGCAGCGGGTCGGTGCAAAAGATCGAAGCTTGAACCGGGGGTGCGGATTACCGACAAACGATCCCGTTCCCATTCGATTGTATTTCTTACAGTGTTATCTTCCAGTAAGTTAGACAGGGCTTTGCTGACAGATTGTTTTTGAAGTTTATCTTCAATCGTCGAAATATAAGCGAAAGGCTGCTGCATCAATGAAGCTCCATCTTCTGATTGGTGTGGCAGTGATGACGCGCGTGTGGCGTGATATCTGCCGAGGAAAGTTAGCGCTATTAGCATGTTTGCGCAGGCAGGGTATTAATTGAAGTGCTGGCTGTCACGGCACTTGTTGAGTGTAATTGTTTCTATTGTGCGCACGCGTTGGAAGTAAGTGTGGGCGAGCAAGGGTGGTTGGGTTATTGATGCGACTGGTATTAAACACTTTAAATTTATTGCAGTTTGTAGCGTCAGGGAGGCTAACCCCGATATTGTCCCGGAGTGGCGGCCAGATGCTGTTTGAACGCGCGCTGAAAGTGCGCCTGATCGGCAAACCCGGCCTCCAGCGCCACATCGGCAATCAGTTGCCCGTTGCGCAAGCGTTCGCGGGCGAACTGGATGCGCTGATTGACCAGAAACGCATGCGGGGTCATGCCGTAATGCTGTTTGAAGGCGCGGATCAGGTACGACGGTGACAGCTGCGCTGCCGCGCAGATGTCATCGAGGCTGAGCAGGTCGGTGCAATGTTCGCGGATGAAATCCGCGGCGCGTTCCAGCTTGAAGTTCGGCTCGCGCAACGCTTGCCCGGCAGGATTCAGGCGCAGTTGCAGATCGCTGAAAAACTCCACCGCCGTGCTCTGCTTACGCA
Organism: Pseudomonas sp. PB103; assembly: GCF_009764635.1. NCBI lineage: Bacteria > Pseudomonadati > Pseudomonadota > Gammaproteobacteria > Pseudomonadales > Pseudomonadaceae > Pseudomonas > Pseudomonas sp. PB103. The sequence goes on from NZ_RWIL01000005.1 coordinate 12,451, forward strand.
GCACATCCTGCTGCTCGTCGACCAGCACTTGGTAAAGCGCGATCAAGTCGCGAAACAGCTCGGCATCGTGCAGATGCGTGGCCGAGAACCGTCGGAATTCCACATCCTCGGCAAAGCCCAACTGATGTTGCAAATCCGTCAGCCACGGCGTCTCGACATACAACATCACGTACGACCACGGCTGATCATCGATGGGGTTGCAGGCGTGTACATCGCCGGGATTCATCAACACCACCGTGCCCGCCGCCACCTCGAATTGCGCCTGCTCATGCACGTAAGTACTGCGCCCGGCGGTGATCGCACCGATCGAGAAGTGCGCGTGGGAATGCCGGGCGTAACAGACTTCGCGGCCATCGGCGATGGCCCGCGCTTCGATGAAGGGCAGGGCGTCGTCGCGCCAGAAGCGCGGGGCTTTTTCAGGGTTTTTGGCGGCAGCGTGTTTCATTGTGATTATTCCCGGCAGGCCAGTGCCCGAGTGTATTAGCTCTGGCCGGCAAAGGCCCGTTCCAGTTCGGCGATGTCGAGTTTTTTCATTTTGAACATGGCCTGCATTGCCCGTTGCGACTTGCTGGTGTCGGCATCCAGCATCATCTGCATGAACGCCACCGGTACGATCTGCCACGACACACCGAACTTGTCCTTGAGCCAGCCGCATTGCTGGGCTTCGACCGGGCCACCCTCGGACAGGTTGCCCCAGAAGTGGTCGACTTCTTCCTGATTCTGGCAATTGACCTGAAACGAGATCGCCTCGCTGAACTTGAACATCGGCCCACCGTTGAGCCCGGTGAAAGTCTGGCCATCCAGCTCGAAACTGACGGTCATCACCGCACCTTCCGGCTTGCCGTGAAATTCCTGACCGACCTTGCTGTAGTGGGTCAGGCCGGTGATTTTCGCGTGATCGAAGATCGAGCAGTAGAACTTCGCCGCCGCTTCGGCCTGATCGTCGAACCACAGGCAGGGCGTGAGTTTTTGAAAGCGTTGCATGGCAGTCATCCTCGGCAGGTTAGACACGCTGGACTATCAGCGTAGACAGTCCTTGGTCGACTGGCAGCGCCGTAGATCGACAAGTGCGCGGCCCTTCGATTGTCGATAGACTTGCCGCCCCGATTTTGCCGCAAGGACGCTTCGCATCATGGTTGCCCCACGTTCACTGTTTTTCGCCTGCCTGTTCGCCACGGCCTCGGCCAGCGCTGCGCCGTTGAGCTGCCAACTGCAGGACCCGGCACAGAAATACCTCATCGACGTGCGTGTCGAGCAACCACCGGTAGCAAGCTTCGATCCGGTGGCGGCACACATCGTCCTGCGCGATAAAACCAGCGGTGCGGTGCTGCAAACCCTCGAAACTGCCGACGCTGCCGAGCTGCTGAAGACTGACGGCACAGGGCCAAGCCTGCGCTGCGACAACCAGCAGCTGTTGGTGTTTGGCGACTTCAATTTCGATGGTCAGCAGGATGTGGCCGTGCGCAACGGCAATGACGGTGGCTACGCTGCCGCTTCCTACGATATCTACCTGTTCGATGCGGCAAATCCGGTGTTGATTGCGAACAAGGCATTCTCTGCGCTGACCCGCGAGCCGAACCTGGGCATGTTTGAGGTCGACAGTGCAGGCAAACGTCTGATTACGCGTTCGAAAAGCGGCTGCTGCTGGCGGCAGCAGGCGAGTTGGGAGATTCAGGACAAGCTACCGGTGCGTGTAGCGGAGACCATCGAGGTGGCGCAGGCGCCTTCCGAAGGCAGTCCGTTTATGCCTAAGGGCTACACCGAAATCACCCAACGGGATTTGAAGGGCGGTCAGTGGGTCGAGCAACGTCGTCTCGAAGGGCCGATTGCAGAGGCGCCGGTGATGTTGCGGGGGAAGCTGGACGAGAAGATCGCTTTCCAATTGTGGTGGCAGTTGCAGGGCGGCGTTTATGTCGGCGAAGTGCGCTATGTCAGCGGCAGCGGCGTGCCCATTCGCTTGGTCGGCGAACCTTACGACGATGGCGGCATTGCCTTGCATGAAATCAGTGACGAGGGCGCGATCACGGGTAACTGGTTCATTGACGGTGAGCCCGATGAACAAGGTTTTCAGGGCGGGATGTGGCACAGCGGCACCAAGTCGTATGTTATTCAAGCGCGGCCGACAGCGTTTCATGTTGCGCCGCAAAAATTCGCCGCTGTTGCGGCCAGCCAGCGCGAAGGGCGCTACGTGATGGTGACCGACGATGGGCGCTCCGCGTGGTTGACGTTGAAAATCAGCAAAGATGCGCAGGGCAGCGAGATCGCCTCCGTGCAAATGGCGGTCACGCAGCCAGGCAAACCCGCCAATCAAGTGGTTGAACAATGGCCTTTGCAAGCGGGCAACCTGATCATTGGCCAAAAGGAAGTCGCCGAGCCGCTCTATCGCGTGCGTTTGCTCGATGGTGTTGTCCGTGTGGAAGCTTTCGGTGAATACGGCGATTTTCGCGGCACTTACCTGAAGCAACCGTAAATCGGCGGCAACCTCAGAAATCCCAGCGCGCAGTCAGTTGCAGGCTGCGCGGTTCGCCATAGAACCCGGTGCCGAAATTGCCGAGCCCGGTGTAGTAGGTCTTGTCGAAGAGGTTTTTGACATTGAGCGTGGTGCTCAGGTGGTCGTTGAAGCGGTAGCGTGCCATGGCATCGACCAGGTAATAACTGTCCTGAGTGATGCGTACGTTCTGGCCTGCTGTGGGCTGGAACACGTTGCCGAAGAACTCACTCTGCCAACTGACGCCGCCGCCCAGGGTCAGATTCTGCCAGGCGCCGGGCAGGCGATAGCTGCTGAACAGTCGCACCAACTGCTCCGGCGCGGTGGTTTGCAGGATTGAGGCATACACCGGGTCGCCCTTGGCATCGCGGGTGTGGTTGTAGGCATAGCCGGCGGAGAGGTTCCAGCCCTCAGCGATTTCGCCGGCCACTTCGAACTCGAAACCTTTGGTCGTTGCACCCTGCACGGCGCGATACACCGCCTGATTGTCGAAGCCGCTGACCTGCTCGGCGACGTTGTCCTGCTCGATGCGGAACACGGCAAAACTGGCGTTGAGCCGGCCCTCGAAGTATTCGGCTTTTATCCCCGCTTCATAGCTGTCGCCTTGCACCGGGTCGAGCACCTGGCGTGAGGCGTCCTTGCTCAGTTGCGGCTGATAAATGCGTGTGTAGCTGGTGTACAGCGAGTACGTGTCGTCGAGGTCGTAGACCGCGCCGGCGTAGGGTGTGACCACGCCGGTCTGGCGATAGCCGTCGCGGACATTGGCGGTGTTCGGGTCGCGATAGTCGAGGTGGTCGCTGGCGCTGAAATCACTGACACGTGCGCCGAGAATCAGCGCCAGATCGTCGCTGGCCTTAAAGCGCGTCGAAACGTACGCGCCGGTCTGGCGTTGGCTGATGGCGTCGGTGCCGATCTGCGGGATGTCGGGTTTGGCGAACGCGCCGTGCCAGGCGAAAATGCTGGCGCCCAGCGCCGGATAAACCGAGCCGTACACCGGGTTGTCCTGGCGGGTGTTCATCGACATGAAACCGACGATCAACTGATGCTCGCGACCGAACAGGCTGAACGGCCCGCCGAGGTTGAGATCGACATTATCCTGCACCTCGTCGCCCTTGAATTTGCCCATGTACAGGAACATGCCGTCGCCGGTCAGCGGGTCCGGATTGCCGCCGCTGGCGGAGCCGAGCAGGGTGTCGTGCTCGCGGTGTTTGCGGTCGTAGCTGAGCTTCAGCGTCCAGTCGTTTTGCAGTTGTCGGGTGAGGGCGGCGAACAGCGTCTGGTTGCTGAAATCCCTGCGGCTCCAGTCGGTGGCCGGGTTGAACGAGCGCGAGAAATTCGTCCGTGTACCGTCACTGTAGAACATCGGGAAACCGGTCCAGCTGGCGCCGCGTGAGCGAGTGTTCTGCTGATCGAAACCAAGGGTCAGCAGGGTGTCCGGGGTCAGGTCGGCTTCGACGATGGCGTAGGCGATGTCCTTGCTGTTCTGGTAATGATCGGCGTGGGCGCTGCGTTGCTGATGGACGCCAACGAAGCGGGCGCGCAGGTTGCCATTGGTGGTTAAGGGGCCGGAGACGTCGGCCTCGCTGCGGTAGTTGTCCCACGAGCCGACGCTGCCGCTCAGGGATGCCTTGAACGCTGGGGTTGGACGTTTACGGATCAGGTTGACCGTGGCGGAGGGGTCGCCTGAACCGGTCATCAGGCCAGTGGCACCCTTGATGATTTCGACCCGGTCGAAGGTCGCCATGTCGGTGCTGGTGGTGCCGTAATCGTAGACGCCGTCGTAGTCGGTATTGACCCCGTCGTACTGGAAATTGGTGATCGGCGCGCCACGGCTGGAAAACTCCCAACGCTCACTGTCGTAGTTCTGCACACTGATGCCCGGCGCGCGGCGCAGCACGTCGGCGATGCCGGTGGCGCCTTGATCGTCAAGTTGCTGGCGAGTGATCACGCTGATCGATTGCGGGGTTTCGCGCAGGGACAGTGCCAGGCCGGTGGCGGAAGAGGTCTGGCCGGTGGTGTAGGCGTGGGTGTCTTCGCTGATGGCGCCGAGGGTTTTGCCACTGATGGTGGTGGCGTCCAGTTGCAGCGGATCTGCAGTGGCTGCGCTGCGCAAGACATAACCGCCGCCGCGTTGTTGCTGGGCTTGCAGGCCGCTGTCCTTGAGAAGAATTTGCAGCGCTTGTTGCTCGGTGTAGTCGCCGTTCAGGCCCGGGCTGCGCTTGTCGGCGGCGAGGTCGTTGTGGCCGGCGATGAACACGCCGCTCTGTTGTGCGAAGCGGTTAAGCGCTGAAACCAGTGAGCCGGCCGCGACTGAATAATGCTGCTTCTGCGCCTCTGCCCACGCACTCGACGCGCACAGCCCCGGCACGGCAGACGCCAAAGCCAGGGCGAAACGAGTGCGGGCGAGGGTGAAGCGCAACATGGAGTTCCCGGGGGCGATCAACGAAGTGAGGGTTGCTGAGGGTTAACCGAATGAAAAAGCCAAAAGGGAACCACGCGGTGAAAAAAGGCCTCAGGCTTTCGGCCCGACGCTGACCCACCAGTTGAACGTCTTGTCGACACGGATCGGCAGCGCCGCTTCCAGCAGGCGCAAGGCTTGATCGGTGTCCGTGAGCGGGAACGAACCCATCACCGGCAGCGCCGCCACGGCCGGATCGCAATGCAGATGCCCCGGTCGATAACGGCTGAGCGCGTCGATCAGTTCGCCCAGCGGCGTGTTGTCGGCCAGCAACAGGCCTCGGTGCCAGGCTTCGCGGGAGGGATCAGCGGCTGTCGCGGTGTTCAATCGGCCCGTGCTGAAAGCCATTTGCTGACCGCTCTGGACCACCTCGGTTTCACCTTGGCGGTTGTGGACTTCGACCGCGCCTTCGTAGACATTGAGCACGGTGTTGCGCTCGTTCTGCTGCACGCTGAAACGCGTCCCCAGCGCGCGCAATCGACCATGTTCGGTCTCCACCCAAAAGGCTCGACCAAGATCTTTGGCCGTGTCGATCAACACTTCGCCGGCGCGTAATTGCAGCAGTCGCTGATGGGCGTCGAAACGAATATTCAGTGCGCTCAACGCGTTGAGCCAGACCCGGCTGCCATCGCTCAATGTGGCTTCGCGGGTTTCGCCGGTGCCCGTCGAGAGGTCGGCCGTCAAGCGATCGACCGAATCCATCAGCGGCGTATTGCGCCCGACAGCCCAGCCCGCCAGGCCAGTCGCGGCAATAACCAGCAAGCCTTTGAGTGACTGGCGGCGGCTGATCGCGTGGCGTGCGTTGCTGCGCAGGGCGTGGCTGCTGGCCTCGTTTTCGCTCTGCAACGGCGCAAAGCGCTGGCCAACGCGTTCGACATAACGCCAGGCTGCCTGATGCTCCGGGCTTTGTGCGAGCCAGGCCTGCCAGCGAAGACGCTCAGGCTCGGCGACCTGTTCGTCATGCAATTGCACGTACCAGTTCGCCGCCTGTTCGAGGGAGGCATGGCTGAGCGTGTTCAGCGGATTATTCAATGAGCAGACCGTCGAGTTCGGCTTCGAGGATCGCGCAGTGCATCATCGCCTGCGCCAGATACTTCTTGATCATCCGCTCGCTGACGCCAATCTGGTCGGCAATCAGTTTGTAAGGCATGCCATGCAGTTGCGCGAGGATAAATGCCTCGCTGACTCGCGGCGGCAAGCGCTGGAGCATGGCGTCTACTTCGTGCAGGGTTTCAACGATGATCGCTTGCTGTTCGGGCGAGGGTTGCAAGGCTGGCGGACGGCTGGCGAGGGTGTCGAGCCAGGTCTGTTCCAGTTGCCGACGGCGCCAGTGATCGACGCACAAACCGCGGGCGATGGTCGCCAGATGCGAGCGCTCGTGGACTTCGCCATTGAAGGTTTGCGGGCGCTTGAGCACGCGGATGAAGGTGTCGTGGGCGAGGTCGGCGGCATCCATCGCGTTGCTCAGGCGTCGACGCAACAGCTCGTGCAGCCAGCGGTGATGGCTGAGGTAGAGATTCTGCACAAGTGAGGTGTCGGCGACCGTCATCAGAGCAAGCGTCCAGAACGACCGTGATCGGTCTAAATAGGAATGGGTCGCGATTAAAGCAAAAGGCTGGATGGTGTGCAAATGATATTGGTTTGCTTTTAGGCAGTGGGGTTGTGGTTTTTTTGCGGATGTAGTCGTAATGACTCTTGCTGGAGTCAAATTGACGTTGGGCTGCCCGTGTCAAATTGACTCTTTTCGGCTCAGGTGCTTGATTCTATTGGGCTAAAAAACTGGCACGAGACTTGAAATACATAACGTACCCACCGAACGGATCAGGAGTACGCCGCCATGCTCACCTTCTTCGAAAGCCCGCTGCATGTTCTGCACCTGTCGAGCAAAGTCCTCGCTGCCGGCCTGATCATGCTGCTGGCCGGCATCTACGGCGCCTACCTCTACAACGGCCCCATGCCGATTGCCCTGCTGGTGGCGATGCATGCGCTGACCATCCTCGGCCCGACCCTGATCAAGATCGGCTACGTCATGCGCCTGCTGGCGCAATACCGCCTGCGCGGGCCACGACTGATCCCGCAAGCTGCCTGACTCCCACAGGTTTATGGGGTGCCCACAAATCCCGATGACAACTGAAATCACTGTGGGAGCTGGCTTGCCAGCGATGAGGCCGTTTCCTTCAAGATCAATGTTGCCTGACCCGACGCCATCGCTGGCAAGCCAGCTCCCACAATGATTGGGGGTGTTTTTGAAAGTCAGCGTCGCTCAGCGACGATCAGTAGCGCCTGCGGCACCGGGCTTTGTGGGTGTTGGGGTTCCTGCAGGCTGGTCAGGCGGAAGCCGGCCATGTCCAGCGCATTGAACCAGCTCGACAACGTGCGGAAATACCACGGCATCGGCTGCCACTGGCCTTTGAACCCGGCGAATGATTCTTCGCGCCAACCATCCTGATAATCGCCTGCCGCTGCCGCCCACGGATGCAATGTCTGAATCACCAACGCACCACCGGGAACCAGCAGCACATTCATCGCGGCCAGCAGAGGAATAATGTCCTGATGCAGCAGCGAGAAATTCGCGCAGATCAAATCGAAGTCACAACCGATATCAACCTTGGCTTCGACCAGCGCATCGTAGTCGGCGACATGCACCGTCGAAGATCCGCCCAGACGCGCCGCTTCAACCAGCGTCGCATCACCGTCCACGCCCACCGCAGCAATGCCCAGGTCCGCCAGCGCCCGCAACAACCAGCCTTCGCCGCAACCCAGATCAAGCACATGCTCCGGCTGGCGGCCCATGATCGCCAGCAGAATCGCCTGATTGGTCACCTGTTGACGGCTTTCGATGCCGCCGCTGCGGATCACTTCGATCCAGGCATCGGCGTTGTCGTGCCAGCTCTGTAGAAGGCTGGATTCGGGGGAGGGCATGGCGGTGTCCGTACTATTGAAAACCCACAGTATGGACGCCACCGTGCGCGTTCGCTGAATTCAAATCCGCGCTGCAGGCGACGGCGAACAACAGCGGTTAATCCTTCAAGCCGACGTTATCCAACGCCTGATTCACCGCCAGTTCCCCCAGCATCACCACTTGGGCAATGCCCAGCAGCGTATTGCGATTGGGGCCGTCCAGCGATCCCGCAAAATCGCCAAGCATGACCGTTGCCGAGGCCAAAGACTCGCACGCATTCGCCAGTAATGATTCGGTATCGGTTTGTGGGTTCACCATGAACATGCTGCTGGGGCTGTAGGGCGTGGCCATGATCTGCGCCGGTGCCAGGTAATGGTCGAGCGCGCGTTCGGCGGCTTCGTGGAGTTTTCTGGAATTGAATGATTCGTAGGGCGATACCGGGTCTGTGCCCAACGGTTTGTTGGTTTCGGACATCAACTGAAACTCCTCGAGGCACTGCGAAAAAATGCCACCCGGTAGGAGCTGCCGCAGGCTGCGATCTTTTGATCTTGCCTTTGATTGTTAAAAAACAGATCAAAGGATCGCAGCCTGCGGCAGCTCCTACAGGAGGACTGCGGCGGGTTTGCTGGTGCGGCAAGCGGCGGCTGTCCAGGACTCGATTGACCATAAGTTCACTCAGCATGATCACCTGATGCAGCATCAGCATGGCCCGGCGTTGTGTGTTGTCGACGACATCGCCGATATCGCGGGCCATGTCACTGGCAGCGGCTAACGATTCGCAGGCCTCTACGAGCAGAGTTTCTTCGTCCACGGCGGGGTCGATGAGGAAGATCTTGCTGGTCTTGCGGGAGGGGATTGTGAGCTTCAGTGAGCCGGGTTTTAGATAGAAGTTGATGGCGCGGTCAGTCGCCTCTTTTATTTTTGAGGTTCGAGAGTTGGGTCGTACGGGATCGGATCGATGTCCGGTGGGTTTGGTGTTGGTTTGAACATTGATGGAACTCCAATTTGAACAGCAGGAGCCATCACCCTCGCTACCAAACGGCGGGTGGCGGCCATGCGCAGGTTGGTAGACCGGTCAAATCGGGAAACCCGGCGCTCACGAATGAGCCCCACGCATGCCCACCATACAAAGCGATGCCTTAAAAACATCGTATGAAGGTGTCGCAATAACCACAATTTAAGACGGGCTACCAAACCCGATCACTGTTTTGCAGTGACAGGGAAACGATATAGCCCGCACCAAAGCGTGTATCCCGGCGGATTCTGGCGTACGCGTAGGTAATGGCGCAAGGCGATGTAGGGCTTGTGGCGTAACGGTTTGTGTAATTTAAACGTGCGTGCAAAGTTGTGTTTATTTACGCTAAACATAGGAAAAAGGAGGTGCACCATGAAACCAGTCACCGGCGGCTGTCTGTGTGGCAACGTCCGTTTCGAACTCTCCAGCCATCCTTACCGCGTCGGTATCTGCCACTGCCTCGACTGCCGCAAACGCCATGGCGCGCTGTTCCACACCTCGGCCATATTCCCTGAAGGAGCACTAACGGTCACTGGCAAAACCCGCGACTACAACGGACGATTTTTCTGCCCACGCTGTGGTTCACCCGTATTCACGCGTTCGGCAGACGAAGTTGAAGTCAACGTTGGATCGCTGGATGAACCGGATCAGTTCAAACCCACTTACGAACTCTGGACGATTCGCCGCGAAGCGTGGCTGCCGGCGCTTCCACTGGCTCACCACTACGAACGTGATCGCAAAAGCACGGGGCGCACCGAAGAATAATTGCAACCCTCAGCCGACCTTTGTGGGATCACAGCTAGCCTGCTAGCGAATGCGCTAGTTCTGCCAACACCTTCTTTGGCTGACCCGTCGCCATCGCCAGCAGGCTGGCTGCTACAAGGGATTGGTGTGGATCACAGAATTGCGGGTTGGCACAAAACACTGTGGGAGCTGGCTTGCCAGCGATAGCGGTAGGTCAGGCAACA
>NZ_RWIL01000051.1:0-1076 GCF_009764635.1 Pseudomonas sp. PB103
GCGGCAGTGGTTTTGACCATTCGATAATGTCGGGGTAGAGCAGGTCAGGGGGGGATGACAATTTCAAGTTCTGCAACTTTTCAGCGAAATAGGTTCCCAAAATCGTGATGCAGAATACCCCCCATATGACACCTATCAGGTCGCCCTTACGCAGGTCGATCATGAGCGAGCCGATTTGCGTTTTTTCATAGGGCGTGAAACCTACCCGGCTATTGGGTACGGCGTCCGGTTCTACTTCCATGTAGCTGCGTGTGCACTCCCACAACGCCATTGCTGTGGAACCGCCGCCGCAGTTGAAACCGAATGAAAAATGTTTGTTGTCCTCTTTGGCCTGCAGGTCTGGGTTTTCAAAGCCAATGATCAACAAGCCCATGGTGGCTTTACCAGCTTGGCTTACTGAGGAATGTTGAGTAGCTGCCGCCGTCACGCTTTCCCAAGGCACTAGCCAATATTCGCCATTCTCTCGCGGCACACATACTTCACGACGTTGTCGATTAAACCGCACGGGTGAGGGGACATCGCGTAATAAGCTTTGGATCAAAATCCAAATAGGGATGGCCATAATTGCTGCACCCAAATACAAAATATCTTGACTAAAATCCGAGTTGAGATTTCGAGTAAAGAAAGACATTGCTAAAAACACCATCATGCCCGTCCACATCACCATCACGGCCGAACCGACGCTGTAGTTGCCAATGTCGAGAAAAACTTCGTTTTTACGCCAGATGGTGTTAAGCACATCACTGGGCTTTTCACCGGTTGGGAGGGGCAGCGGCGCCAAATAGTCATTGCGCGAAAACAGCCGGTTTTTTGTGGTGCCTGCCGGTGGCGTATTCATGCGTGGCCCTGGGTTATACAGCTACTCATCATCAAGCTAATGCTTGAGCCGTTTGTGCGGCTAATTCGGCTTCACGCTTGGCGATGGCTTCTTCCAGTTCTGGGGAACGCGTCGCCCATTGCTCGGGTGGCAGTGGTTTTGACCATTCGATGATATCGGGGTAGAGCAGGTCAGGCGGGGAAGACAATTTCAAGTTCTGCAACTTTTCCGCCAAATAGGTTCCCAAAATCGTAATGCA
>NZ_RWIL01000052.1:0-43113 GCF_009764635.1 Pseudomonas sp. PB103
CGGTGCCGATGACTTTCTCGATGTTGGCCAGAGTATCGCCTTCAGCATCGCCACCAATACCCGGTTTACCCACACCGCTGCGGATGTCGACGTTGATACCAGCCGAGGACCCCGAATAGTCCACAGTATCAAACCCGACGCCCCCATCAATCTTGTCCGCCCCGGCACTGCCCTTGATCACATCATTGCCACCCAAGGCATTGATCTCATCATCACCGTTGGTACCTGTCAGCGTATCCACGCCATTTGTCCCGTTTATCACTGCCATTACGACATCTTCCTTGCCATATTGTTGAACCAGATACCTGTCGACCCGGTGTTGACGGACCATTTCAATAAACGAATCTTTGGCGATATATCGGCACTAAGCCGATTGCACTTGAGGTGTGCGGCAAGATTTGTATCGCCACCATTACAAACAAAACAGGCGACCCTGAGGCCGCCTGCTTTTAAACATCCACTCGCAATCAGTTGGGCAACCAACCTTCGGCCCAATAGTTGAGGTTGCTGCCCTTCAACAGGTAATCGCGCAGCACCTCCTCGCGCAATGCATCGCCCATGCGGTAGCTCGCGTCAGGGTCGGACAGGTGCGTGCGGATTGCTTCAAGCCATTCCTCGGTACTGTTGCTCACGACCTTGGTGCACGGCAAATAGCCGCGATAGGCTTCAGTCTCGGTACATATCACCGGGTAGCCACAGGCACCGTATTCCAGCAGGCGCAGGTTGCTCTTGCAGTCGTTGAAGATGTGAAATTCCAGCGGCGCCAGTGCCAGGTCAAGGTTCAGGCTGGCGAGTTTGGCCGGGTAGCCGTCGAGGCCGACGCTTGGATGGAATTCGTGGATAAACGGCCGCAGCGCCGGTGGGCACATGCCGAAGAATACCCACTCGACGTCGTTGGCCAGCAGACGAACGACGTCGGCAATGATTGCCAGGTCGCCGTCATGGCTGGTGCCGCCGCCCCAGCCAACGCGCGGTTTACGCGAGGTGCGTCGACGGCTGGTCAGCCCGGCCCACAGGTGTGGCGCGAGCATGTTGGGGACGACGCGGATATCGTGGTGCATGTCACGCAACGCATCAGCCAGTGGCTGGGTCGACACCACCACACGGTCACACAGGCTGATACCACGACGCACGATTTGGTCGACGCCGACTTCCGCCTTGCGAATGTGCGCGTTCTTTTTCGGCACATCGATCACGTAGTCATCCAGCTCGAAAATCCTGAACGCGCGCGAAGATTCTTTGACTCGCGCCACTTCGTCGACAGCGTTCTGGCTGTAGCGACCCTGCAGCACAATCACGTCTGGCGAGCCGCGCTCAAGCTCGATATTCGTCGGCGTGTGATAGCTCAAATGGCCGACGATGCGCCCGGCCGCTTCCAGTTCGAGAAATGGCTGCGTAACCCGATAATGGCCGACGGCCGAGGTGTTGATCGGGATCGCCAGGACCTTGGGCAGCAACTGGCGGGAGAAAGGATCCCAGCCATTCCTGAAGCCCGGCTCCAGACTGAAATTACTGCTGCCCAGACTCAGGTTGGGGTTGTAGGCCGGGTCTCTGGCAACCAGCGGCAACCAGCGTTGATAAAAATCTTTCTGCTCGTTCTGCAGAATGTGTGGGGCCGGTTCCGCGTAGGAAGCCACCGGCACGCGCATCAGCTCGGCGTAAGGCGTCCACACCACGAGATAACCGTTTTGCTTCACGCGCAGGCAAAAGTCGGCACCATTGAGCGCTTGCGACAGGTCTTTTTCGTCGAGCCCGAGCACCTCATCGAAGACCGTCTTGCGCACCAACAAGCAGTCGATGCCCACAGCGCTGAAGTTCTGCACCGTCTGCTGGCGCTGCATGTAGCCCGACGTGTTGAGCAGTTCGCCACGGTTCGGCACGCCCGCTGCACCGCGCAGCCCGAGCACCAGCGCGGCGCCTTCGATACGCCCTTGCGGACTGACCAGGCGCCCCCCGACAATGCCGACCTCCGGCCGCTGGGCATGGTTGAGCAGTTCGTCGAGCCACTCAGGATTGATCACGTTATTGCACGGACTGAAAAACAGCAGGTAGTCACCACGCGCCTGGCGGGCGGCGAAGTTGTGCACCGCGGCCAGATTGTCACCGTGATCACAGCGCAGCACGCGCAGTTTGTCGCTGCCCATTTGCTCAACCGCCGCGAGCCAGTTGCAGGCATCCTGTGCGGTGCTGCCGTTGTCGACGATGAGCACTTCAAAACGCTGGCAGGCGGTTTTTTCCAGCAGGCTGTCGATGCAACGCTCCAGCGCCGCCAGCTCGTTACGGGTGGCGATGATGATCGAGACCAGAGCTGATTGATCGTGCAGGTAATCGACACGACTGATCATCGGCTGGCTGCCGGCACGGATCTGATGGGGCACGCCAAGCCGCGCCAGATGCGCCGCCAACACCTGCGGTGCCTGATCGATGACCTGCGGTTGTGTCAGCCACTGGGACAGCCGCTGGGGGGATTGCACGAGAATTTCGGCAATGTGCCCGATCGCGTGCGGGCCATTGTTTTCGACCAGGCGCCAAAGCAGGTCATGCACACCCAGCTCACCAAAACCCGCCGCCATCCCGCCCAGTTCCAGCAGGCGCTGGCGCTGTAGCGCCAGCACACGGCCGACATAGGGAAAGCTGCGCATCAGGTCGAGGTTGAAATCCGGTTTGAACACTGGTTCGATCGAGACCTCGTCACGCAGCCCGCCTTCGTCGCTGTACAGGCAGCGCAGATCCGGCATCTCGACCATGCGCTCGGCGAGCAGCAGCAACGCCAGCTCATGCACGCGGTCACCGGCGCGAACCAGGTAGATCCAGTCGGCGTTGTCCAGTTCTGCCAGCAAGTGGTTGAACTGAGCCACCGCGTCCACCGCCAGTGGCACATGACGCACACCGTCGGCCGGTGCGTGCTGCACTGTGGAAAGCACCACCACTTGTTCCGGGCTGAAGGCTTGCAGGCGCAGACTGTTCAGGGTGCCTTCCAGCGCCGGCAAATCCCCCTCGCTGTCGATCACGATCGGCACAATGCGCGGGCGCCAGCTCCAACTCTGCACGCGCGCCTCGAGTAGACGCTGCTGAGACGGGTTCAGATGGCGGCAGGACAACCATTGCCGGTACATGTCAGTGAAACTGTCGCAATCCGGACCCACCCGCGAATTCACCAGGGTTTGAATGAACCCCAACTGTCGACCGAGAGCCGCTTCTTCCCAGGGATAGGCCTGCCCTTCTATGGCCTCGGCCAGCGGCACATGCCGCACCCAGCCTGGCGCCGGGGCCGGTTCGCCGCTGCGCAAGGCGAGCATCTGCTTGAGCCAGTCCAACTCGGTCACCACCGCCGCCTTGACCGCCAGTTGCTGGCTCAGACGCCCCGGATGCAAACGCTCGAGGCTGAGGATTTGCCCGACCACGACCAGGTTGCCGCGGCGCAGCAGGCAGGCGAACAAGGCAAAATCGAGGTTGGCGACAAAGCCTTCACCCACCTGCGTGAGGGCCGGCAAGTATTCCAGTGCATGACGGGTTCGCAGCAGCGCACCGCTGAGGCCGCTGAGAAAGTTGAAGACGCTGGTTTCCAGAATCCCCAGCAGATCCTCCCCCTTGAACAAGGTGACGCCTTTGGAGAAGCAGCTGTTTTCCACGCGGTCGGAGAGCAGGATGCAGTCTTCGTCGTAGAACTGCCGCTGGCCGATGACCAGGTTGACGTCGTCGTGATCGATGAATCCGGCGATCTGTTGCGCGATGCACTCAGGCAGCAACTGATCGTCATCGCACAACAACTTCAGATAGTCGCCGCTGGCTTGCTGCGCACACGCCGTGAGGTTGCCTTGAAAACCCAGACGCTGCGGATTGCGCACGTAACACAGGCGAACCGCATCAGGCACTTCGCACGCATCGACGATCTCGCGGATCTCGTCACCGCCACTGTCATCGCAGACGACTACTTCAAGATTGCCGTAGGTCTGACCTAGAGCGCTCTCCAGGGCCACGAGGAAGAACTGCGGGTTGAAGGCGGGAATGGCGATGGTGACAAGAGGAGCTGCTTTCACGGCGGGGGAACTCGCGAGCGGCGGGAGCTTGCCTGGATCAAGCACACTCCCTGAACCGCTGAAAAAAGACGGTTTTCACTCGGCTGACGCCAGCCTTCGCGAGGTCATCGCGAAGGCCCGGGATCAGACTTTGTTGAACAGGCCCAACTGAGCGATCTTGCTGAACGCCAGTTGCGAGGCCTGCAGCATGGTTTGCTGCAGGGTCAGGCGGGTCATCACTTCAGCCGGATCGGAGTCGCGAATCGCGCCCTGGGTCTGGGTGTTGGCCAGCGACAGGCTCTGGTTGATGTCGGTCTGGGTCAACAGCGACGCACCGCGACCACCCACCGAGCTGACTCCGGAAGCCAGTTGGTCGATACCGCTGGACAGGTTGCCGATCCCGGCGGTGACGGCCGCATTCATTTTCTGAATGGCGATCGGGTCATTGTTGGTCGGTGTCGACAGGGCCGTTTTCAACTGGCTGACGGTGTCCAGAATGTTCTGGGTCTGGTGCGTGTTGACCGAGACCGAGAACTGGTCACCCGCGCCCGGCGTGCCGGCCACGTTGAACGAAACACCCGAGGCGGTCGCGGTAGTGCCGGCCATGGTGCCGGTCGAGACAGGCTTGCTGTCAGCGGTTACTGGCGCGGCGTACAGTTCGAAATCGGTTGCGCTGGTGAACTTCAGTACTGCGCCGCCGCCCGGGAAGCTGGCGTTGTAAGCCGTGCTGTTGGTCACCGACGCACCCGTGACCAGGGCGGCGGACGGGTTGCCCGGGCTGCGCGAGGTATTGAAGCTGTCCGGCTTCGCCGCCAAGGTGAAGCTGTGGCCGGCAATCGCCGCGTCCGGGTTGGCACTGTCGCCAGCCTTGAGGTTGATGTTCAGGTTCAGGTCAACGCCGCGGAAGCTCACGGTTTGCGTGGCCGCGTTGGTGGAATTGAACACGCCGTTCTGGCCCGCTTCGGCGGTGACGTCATTACCCAGCGCATCGGTGATTTTCAGCTGGGTGCTGCTCAGGAACGACACGGTGTACGGCTCGCCGCTACGGAACTTGGCGTTGTAGGTGACATCCGACTGCACCTGACCGTTGGACAGCGCGACACGACCGTCATCCACCGCCGGCGAGGTCAGCGTGGTGGCCGTACGGTTGGTGTTGATCGCCTGCTGAAACACGTCCCAACCGGTGCTGTTGGTGGCCATCGATTGCGTGTCGCCAATTGGCAGGTCGAGCGTCACTTGGTCGCCGTTATAGCTGTAGGTGCCATCGGTGTTGCGGCTGAACGGCGCCACGTCACCCTTGGAGCCCGAGAAAATGTATTTGCCGTTTTCGTCTTTGCTGTTCATCAGGCTGAGCAACTGCTCTTCGATCTGACCCAGTTCGGAGGCGTTCGCCTGACGGTCGGCGTCGGTATAACCGGCGTTGCCTGCACCCAATGCCAGCTCTTTGGCGCGTTGCAGCACATTGCCGATGCTGGTCATCACCGCTTCGGTCTGGCCGAGGGTGGCCTTGATGGTGGTGATGTTGGTCGAATACTGATCGAGCATCGAGGCCTGTTGACCCAATTGCAGCAAACGCGAAGCACCGACCGGATCATCCGCAGCAGTGTTGACGCGCACGAGGCTGCTGGCCTCTTCGCTGCTCTTGACCACGTTGGCGAAATTCTTTTGATAGTTGGCAGCCGAGGACTCGTAAAACTGGCCGGTGGAAATGCGCATGGGCTACGACTCCTTAAAGACTGTTGATCAGTGTGCTGAAGATTTCCTGCGCAGCTTTGATGATCTGCGAGGAAGCGGTGTAGTACTGCTGGAACTTGACCAGGTTGCCGGTCTCTTCGTCCAGGTCGACGCCGGACAGCGAGTCGCGGGCGCCTTTGGCATTGGCCAGAATTGCGTCCGTGGCGGCGCCGTCGAGCTTGCCTTGAGCGGCTTTGGCACCCACGCCTTCGACCAGTTTGCCGTAGGCGTCATTCAGCGAAATACCTTTGCTGGCCGAACCGGTGTCGACCGTCTGCGCAGTCTGCAGACCCGCCAGCGTTGTGCCGTTGCGGTTGTCCAGAGAACCCGGCTGGCTCAGGCTGACGTTGATCGCGGTGCCCTTGGCAGGCGAACCGGCGATCGACATGTCGAAATTAACGGTGTACTGCGTGGCAGGCGCTGGCGGGATCGGCGCACCGGTCGAATCCTTGAGCGGAATGCTCAGGTTCAAGGTGTTGTTCTGCCCCGGCTGAATGGTACCGCTGCTCAGCACGCCACCCTTGGCATCGAGCAATTGATAGCTCTGCGTGGTGCCGTCAGCCGACGGGTCGCCAAACACCACTTTGACCGGCGTCGAATTCTTCAAGCCGTTCTGCATGGCGGTGGTGGTGGCCGCGTCGTAAATGTCGAACTTGGTGGTCAGGGTCGGTTGACCACTGGCCGGAATGGTCAGTGTACCGCTGCCACCTGCCGCGATGGCGGCGCCCAACGGCGCGGCGATGGCCAGACGCTTGGAGTCGGTCATCTCGGTCTTGATGTTGGTGGCTGCGTCACGGGTCGGGCTGATCTTGAAAGTGTCACCTGCCGCAGCCCCACCGTTGGTGAGTTTCAGCGAGAAGCCGTCGATCACCGGCGCCGGGTTGGTGGTGGTGCTGAACGCGCCCATTGCAGTACCTTCCGGCAGACGCTGCACGGTGTAATCCGTGGCGCTGGTGAAGGTCACCTTGTAATCGTTGATGGTCAGTTTGCCGGTGTCCTCGATGGTCACATCGAAGTCGCCGGAACCGGCGCTGTTGCCGAGGGTGGCGGTGCTGCGCGACGCCAGGTTGGCGGCGCTGTTGATGTTGGTGAACAGGTTGCTGCCGAAGTCACCGTTCTTGTCGATGCCCTGCGCCTGAATCGTGTTCATCTGGTCGGCGACGACCAACGCGACACGACCCAACTCGTTCATCGCCGGGTCCAGCACGGTACTGCGATAACGCAGCAGGCCGCCGATTTCGCCACCGGTGATGCCCGAGGTGATGTCGATGCTGGTCGAACCGTTGTTGATCTGGATGCCCATGCGCGATGGATCGGCTTTGCTAGGCGTGACTTCCAGCTTGCTGGCATTGCTGCCCATCACCAGCGGTTGACCGTTGCCCAGGTAGATGTCCATGTTGCCGCCACGTTCGACGACCTGTGCACCGGTGAACGTCGACAGCTGGCGAATGGTCTCGTTACGCGCATCGAGCAGCTCGTTGGGCTGGCCGCCAGCGTTGGAGATTTCAGAAATCTTCTGGTTCAACTGGGCGACAGTCGCGGCCAGTTTGTTGACCTGATCAGCCATGCTGGTCAGGTTGCCGTTGATGTCCTGGTTCTGCGCGTTCAACTGGCTGGAAACCGAGTTGAAGCGAGCGCTCAGTGCTTGCGCATCGCTGAGCAGCAGTTGGCGCGAGGCGTCATCCCCCGGCTTGGCGTTGACGTTCTGTACCGAGGCGAAGAACTTGGTCAGCGCACCATTGAGGCCAGTGCCGCTGTCGGACAACAACTTGTCCAGCGGCGTGACCTGACCCAGGTAAGCCGCCGCATCGCTGTTGAGCGAGGTGGTGGTCTGCAATTGCGCATCGATGTAGCTGTTGTACACCCGGCGCACGTCGGCGAGGGTGGTACCGGTGCCGATCCAGAGGTTGCCGTTCTGAATCGAGCTTTTTGAATTCTGCACGGTTTGCTGGCGCGAGTAGCCGGCCGTATCGACGTTGGCAATGTTGTTGCCGGTCACCATCAACGAAGATTGGCTAGCGGATAAACCCGACATCCCGATGTTGAGCAAACTCATGGTTCAAACCTTACTTTATGTTTTATAGAGGCGTTGTCGTAACGCCCGCCGCAGCGTAGTTCTGAGTTACGTTCATCTGCTTGGCAATCTGCGAAATCTTTGTCGCGTAGTTCGGGTCGGTGGCGTAACCGGCCTTTTGCAACTCACGTACAAACTGTTCTGGGTTATCGGCCGACTTCAGCACTTCTTGATAGCGATTATTGCTCTGCAGCAAAGTCACCAGATCGTGGAAGCTGTCCTTGTACGAGGCGTAGGAACGGAACTCGGCCGTCTCCTTGACCATCGCACCGTTGCGGAACTCGCTGGTGATCGCACGGGCCGAATCGCCCTTCCAGTTGCTGCTCGCCTTGATGCCGAACAGGTTGTGGCTGCTGCTGCCATCCTGCGCACGCATGACCGATTTGCCCCAGCCGGTTTCCAGTGCGGCTTGCGCCACCAGATAACGCGGATCGACGCCGATGCGGTCGGCAGCTTCTTTGGCCATCGGCAGCATGGTGTTGACGAATTCGTCGGCGGAACTGAAGGCTTTTTTCGCCGGTGCCAATGGAATCTGCGCCATGGCGCGACCGTAAACCTGCATCTGGCCGCCGGAGGCTTTTTCGTTTTCCGCACGGGCCAGCCAGTCGCCGTTGTACAGCGCGCCGGAGCCGGTCGTCGCAGCAGTCGTCGCGCGTTGCGGCAATTGCGTCGTGGCATTGGTCGTGGCCGACGGCACCAGGCCGGCGAGCAAACGGTCGGCCAGTTTCGGCGGCAAGGCCAGACGGCGCTGGTTGATCATTTCCATGTCATTGCGATGCGCCAACTGCGTGTTCGGTGCATTCACCGAGCGCGACGCCCACAACGGACGCTCACCATTGAGACGAGACAACGGCCCGTTGGTGGCGACGGTGCCGGCAGCAATCGGCGTTGCCACGGCAGCGGCCTTGGCCAGGGCGGCTTCCTGCTTGGCGGCGGACGCGGCAGCCGCCTCGCCCGGCGCCAGCGGTTTGTTCTTCGACATCTGGCGCATCAGCACGTCAGCCAGACCAATACCACCGCCCTCGCGGGACAGCGACACCGCCAATTGCTGGTCGTACATTTCCTGATACTGCTTGGCTGCCGGCGTGTTCAGCGGGTTGTCCTGGCCCAGTGCCTCAGTGGCCGAACGCATCGACTTGAGCATTTCGCCGAGGAACAGCGATTCGAATTCCTGCGCCACCTTGCGCATGTTCGCATCGCTGTCCTTGTCGCCGACCTTGAGCTGGTTCAGACGATTGAGGTCAGAGTAAGACCCCGAATCGCTGCTGCTGACCAGACCGCTTTTGCGCATATCCATAAAGGTCGGCCTCAGATCACGATCAGGTCGGCTTGCAACGCGCCGGCCTGCTTCAATGCTTCAAGGATCGCCATCAAGTCCCCCGGCGCCGCGCCGACCTGGTTCACCGCACGCACGATCTCGTCGAGGGTGGTGCCCGGGCCGAATTTGAACATCGGTTTGGCTTCCTGCTCGGCGTTTACCCGCGAGCGTGGCACGACAGCGGTCTGGCCGTTGGACAGCGGACCTGGCTGGCTGACAATCGGGTCTTCGGTAATGGTCACGGTCAGGCTGCCGTGGGTCACGGCGGCTGGCGAAACTTTCACGTTCTGGCCAATGACGATGGTGCCGGTGCGCGAGTTGATGATGACTTTCGCCACAGCCTGGCCCGGATCGACTTCGAGGTTTTCCAGGATCGACAGATAGTCGACGCGCTGGCTCGGATCGAGCGGTGCCGTCACGCGTACCGAGCCGCCGTCGATGGCTTGTGCCACGCCAGGGCCGAGCATGTCGTTGATCTTGTCGACGATGCGCTTGGCAGTGGTGAAGTCGGAACGGTTGAGGTTCAGCGTCAGGCTGTTGCCCTGATTGAAACCACTCGGTACCGAACGCTCCACCGAAGCACCGCCAGGGATGCGACCGGCCGACGGAACGTTGACGGTGATCTTCGAACCGTCACGGCCTTCAGCATCAAAACCGCCGACCACCAGGTTGCCCTGAGCGACCGCATAGACGTTGCCATCGATACCCTTGAGCGGGGTCAGCAACAGGGTGCCGCCACGCAGGCTCTTGGAGTTACCGATCGAAGACACGGTGATGTCGACTTGCTGACCCGGTTTGGCGAACGCCGGCAAGTCGGCACTGATCGACACCGCCGCGACGTTTTTCAGCTGCACGTTGCCCGATCCCGGCGGCACCTTGATGCCGAACTGCGAGAGCATGTTGTTGAAGGTCTGCAGGGTGAACGGGGTTTGCGTCGTCTGGTCGCCGGTGCCGTTAAGCCCGACCACCAGGCCGTAACCGATCAACTGGTTGGAACGCACGCCGGAAATGCTGGCGATATCTTTCAGCCGCTCGGCGTGGGCACCAAAGGCTGCGGACATCAACGTCGCAGCCAGCATCAGGTGTTTGAAATTCAACGTAGCCACCTAGAAAGGGAACAGCGGGCTGAGGAAGAAACGGTCGAACCAGCCTGGCTGACTCGTATCGGCAAACGCGCCGGTACCCGAGTAGGTGATGCGAGCATCGGCGACCCGGGTCGACGACACCGTGTTGTCCGTGGCGATGTCATCGGCGCGCACCAGACCGGCGATGCGGACCAGTTCGTCCCCCGTGTTCAGCGTCAGCCACTTCTCGCCGCGCACGGCGATGATGCCGTTGGGCAGCACGTCGGCGACGGTCACAGTGATCGAACCGGTCAGGCTGTTGCTCTGCCCGGACTTGGCATCACCCTTGGTCGAGCGGTCGGCACTGTAGCCGGCGTTCAGACTCAGGTCGTTGCCGCCAATCGGGTTGTTGGTGGTCAGGCTGGAACCGAACAACGAGGTCAGGCCGATCTTGTTGTCACTGTTCTTGTCCATCTGCGAGTTGGCGTTCTTGCTCGCCTGCGTGCGCTCGTTCAGGGTGATGGTGATGATGTCACCGACCCGGAACGCCTTGCGGTCGCTGTACAGGTTCTGCTCGAAGCCGGCCTGATAGATCGAGCCGTTATTGGCGGCCGCCGGCAACGGCGTGCGCGGCAACACCGGAGCGTAGTAAGGGTCATTGGGCTTGGGCGTCGGAGCGACGCAGCCCGCGAGCGAGACGACCCCACTCAATGCCAGAACAGATACGAAGCGATTCATGACCCTACCTCACGGTGTTGCAGGCGACCTCATGGCCGCCTCATAGACTTGATTACAGATTCTGCGTTACGAACGAGAGCATCTGGTCGGCGGTGGAGATCACCTTGGAGTTCATCTCGTAGGCGCGCTGAGTGGTGATCATGTTGACCATCTCTTCAACGGTGCTGACGTTGGACGTTTCCAGGGTGTTCTGCAGCGTGGTACCGAAACCGTTCAGCCCTGGCGTACCGACTTGCGGTGCACCGGAAGCGGCGGTTTCCAGGAACAGGTTGTTGCCCACGGCTTGCAGGCCGGCCGGGTTGATGAAGTCGGCAGTTTGCAGGTTGCCGATCACTTGCGAAGCCGGGTTGCCGGCAACGGTGATCGACACGGTGCCGTCACGACCGACCGTGAAAGTCTGGGCGTTGTTCGGGATGACAATCGCTGGCTCCAGAGCGAAGCCGCTGGCGTTCACCACCTGACCGTTGGAGTCGAGGTGGAAAGTACCGTCACGGGTGTAGGACGTGGTGCCGTCCGGCTGCAGGATCTGGAAGAAACCGCGACCGTCCACCGCCAGGTCGAGCGGCTGCTCGGTGGTTTGCAGGCTGCCGGCAGTGAAGTTTTTCTGCGTGCCGACGATGCGCACACCGGTACCCACTTGCAGACCCGACGGCAGTTCGCTGTCCTGGGTCGACTGGGCGCCTGGCTGACGCTTGATCTGATACAGCAGGTCCTGGAACTCGGCGCGGTCACGTTTGAAACCCGTGGTCGAGACGTTGGCCAGGTTGTTGGAAATAGTAGTCAGGTTGGTGTCCTGGGCGGACAGACCTGTTTTGGCAACCCATAGAGCCGGAAGCATTCGATTCTCCTCGTGCGCCTGTTTTACGGCGCGACGTTCTGATAATTAGCTGATCTGCAAGACCCGAGCCATGGCCTGGTCGTCGTCTTTGGCGGTGTTCATCATCTTGACGTGCAACTCGAACTGCTTGGCCAGCGCCAGCACCGAGGTCATCTCTTCGACGGCATTGACGTTGCTCG
This sequence comes from Pseudomonas sp. PB103, assembly GCF_009764635.1. Lineage (NCBI taxonomy): Bacteria > Pseudomonadati > Pseudomonadota > Gammaproteobacteria > Pseudomonadales > Pseudomonadaceae > Pseudomonas > Pseudomonas sp. PB103. The sequence goes on from NZ_RWIL01000052.1 coordinate 11,965, forward strand.
ACTCAAGGAAACCCGAGACCAGTTTGACGTTGGCATCGGCCGGCGCCGGTTGGCCGTCCTTGGTGTAAATCGAGCCGTCGAGGCCCTTGTTCATGTTCTTGATGTCGGGGTTGACCAGCTTGATGCGGTCGACTTCCGCCATGACGCGCGGGCCTTCACCCATTGCACGAATGCTGATGGTGCCGTCTTCGCCGACTTCGACTTGCTGCTCTGGCGGCACGGCGATCGGACCGCCGTTGCCCATGACCGGCATGCCGTTGCCGGCGCGCAGTACGCCAAGGGCGTCGATGTTGAGGCTGCCGGTGCGCACGTAGCTTTCGCCACCGTTAGGGTTCTGCACGGCGATAAAACCGTTGCCGGTCACGGCGACGTCGAGGTCACGACCGGTCTGCACCAGCGAGCCTGGCGTGAAGTCGGTGGCCGGCCGTTCGCTCATGGCAAACGCACGCGCCGGAAAGCTGTCACCAAACACCGGCATCGAACGCGCCTGCTCGAGGTCACGCTGAAAACCGTTGGTGGAGATGTTCGCCAGGTTGTTGGCATGCGCCTTTTGCGCCAGTGCGTTCTGGCTGGCGCCGGTCATTGCCACATAAAGGTACTTGTCCACACTCTTTCCTCTGCATGCCGGACGTTTGCCGCCCACCGCTGTACTGCTGAGCCATAAGCAATTTGCAGACCAACTTTTTTCTGGCGGCGCGAGGCCCGGTAAACAAAGGACTTGGGGGAGATTTCGGGGATTGGGGAAATGTATCGAAGTCGAAAAACCGGCGGTGTTATGCCGCTTGGCGGCAACAGATCAAAGATCGCAGCCTTCGGCAGCTCCTACAGTTGAAATGCATACTCCTGTAGGAGCTGCCGAAGGCTGCGATCTTTTGATCTTAAGCTTCGGGATCTTTGCCGACTTCGTATTCACGCAGCTTGTTGGCAATGGTGGTGTGCGAAACCCCCAGCCGCTTACCCAACTGCCGGCTGCTCGGATGCTCGGAATACAAACGCTCCAGCACCGCTTTCTCGAAGCGCCCGACAATCTCGTCGAGCCCGCCCTCCAGCGAAAAATCGCCAAGCGGCTGACGCACGCCGTAATCCGGCAGGCGAATATGCTCGGCTTTCACCGTGCCGCCATCGCACAACGAAACCGCCTGGAACAGCACGTTCTCCAATTGCCGCACGTTGCCCGGCCAATGGTAATGACTGAGCCGATCCATCGCCGCCGGCGCCAGTTTGGGCAGTGAACAGCCGATCTGCCGACTGGCCTGATCGAGGAAGTGCTCGACCAGCGGCGTCAAGCCGTCGAGGCATTCGCGCAGTGGCGGAATGTGCAGCGAGAGCACGTTCAAACGGTGATACAAATCCTGGCGAAACTCGCCGCGCGCGCACAACTCGGACAAGTCGACCTGCGTTGCGCAGATCACCCGCACATCCAGATAAACCTCTTCATCGCTGCCGACACGACGGAAGCAGCCGTCTTGCAGAAAGCGCAGCAACTTCACCTGCAAGCGCGGGCTCATTTCGCCAACGCCGTCGAGAAACAGCGTGCCGCCCGCCGTCAGTTCCAGCAGGCCGAGCTTGCCTTCGGCGCGAGCGCCTTCGAACGCGCCAGGGCCGTAGCCGAACAACTCGGTTTCGGCCATCGATTCCGGCAGGCCAGCGCAGTTGAGTGCCATCAACGGCGATTGCCCGCGCGGGCTGGCGAGGTGACAGGCGCGCGCCAGCAACTCCTTGCCGGTGCCGGTTTCCCCTTCAATTAATAGAGGCGCATCCAGCGGTGCCATGCGCCGGGCTTCACGCACCACCGCCGCCATGACTTTCGAACTCTGGAAGATGCTGTCGAAACCACGCAATTCCTGTTTGCGCACGTTGTAGATACGCTCACCCACGCGATCCGCGCGATGCAGTGTCAGCACCGCACCGGCCATGGCTTCGCTGTCGTCATGCTCTGACTGCAGCGGCGCGATGTCGGCGAGAAAGATGTCGCCCTTGACCTTGACGCGCATGCCGTTGATCCGCGATTTGTTGGCGCGCACCAGTTCCGGCAAATCGAAATCCTCGGCGTACCGCGACAACGGAATGCCCGGCACCTCATCGACCCGCACGCCGAGCAATTGTGCCGCCGCGCGGTTGGCCGCGACGATCGAACCGCCCATGTCGATCGACAACACCGGAAACTCCAGCGCGCCGAGCAAGGCGTTCAGTTCCATGTGCCGACGCTCGCTGGGCATCAGCCCTACCCGCTTGACGCCGAACACCCCGGCAATCGCCTCGAATTTCGGCCGCAGCGCCTGGAATTGAATGTTGATCAGGTTCGGGCAATGCAGGTAGATCGCGTTGCCGTGCTCACCACCGACCTCGCCGCGCGCGACGTTGATCCCGTAGGCTACCAGCAGGTTGAGAATGTCGCGCAGGATGCCGATGCGGTTCTGGCAGTGGACTTTGATACGCATATAAATCGCCCGAATAAACGATGAGAAACCTTGTAGGCCTTCGCCTGCTCGCGATAGCGGTCGGTCAGTTGATATTGATGGCGACTGATACACCGCAATCGCGAGCAGGCGAAGGCCTACAGGGGACGGCGCCGGAGTTTTCTGTCGAGGCGCGCAGATAGTTGTCAAGATTATGTGACAGTTGTCGACCTTTTCAAACCTGCCAATCACCGTAAACGCGTGATATCAACCAAACCGTAACGAATACTTTACGAAATCCACGGAAATTTCCTGCGCGGGCCTGATCTAACCTACTGCACACCACCCTTTTCTCGGGTAATTCTGAGTCCATCGCTGGACATAACAAGAACGAATTCCCCTAGCAGGAGAGCAGTATGAAGCAGACGCAATACGTGGCCCGCGAGCCCGATGCGCAAGGTTTTATCGACTACCCCGCCGAAGAACACGCGGTGTGGAACACGCTGATCACTCGCCAGTTGAAAGTGATCGAAGGGCGTGCCTGCCAGGAATACCTGGACGGTATCGAAAAACTCGGTCTGCCCCACGACCGCATTCCGCAACTCGGCGAGATCAACAAAGTACTCGGCGAGACCACCGGTTGGCAGGTCGCGCGGGTTCCGGCGCTGATTCCCTTCCAGACCTTTTTTGAATTGCTCGCCAGCAAGCAGTTTCCCGTCGCGACCTTTATCCGCACCCGCGAAGAGCTGGACTACCTGCAAGAGCCGGACATTTTCCACGAGATCTTTGGTCACTGCCCGCTGCTGACCAACCCGTGGTTCGCCGAATTCACCCACACTTACGGCAAACTCGGCCTGCAAGCGACCAAGGAAGAACGCGTGTACCTGGCGCGTCTGTACTGGATGACCATCGAGTTCGGCCTGGTCGATACCCCGCAAGGCAAACGCATCTACGGCGGCGGCATTCTGTCTTCGCCCAAAGAAACCGTTTATTCGCTGTCGGACGAACCTGAGCATCAAACCTTCGACCCGCTCGAAGCGATGCGCACGCCGTACCGCATCGACATCCTGCAACCGCTGTACTTCGTCCTGCCGAACCTCAAGCGCCTGTTCGACGTGGCCCATGAAGACATCATGGCCATGGTCAAACAAGGCATGCAGCTGGGTCTGCATGCGCCGAAATTTCCGCCAAAGCCGAAAGCGGCCTGAGCAGAACCCGCTCGCGACTTGCGTGCAAAGATAGTAATTTCCAACAAGAATCGAATTCAGGAACAGACCATGTCCACATTGAACCAAGCCCACTGCGAAGCCTGCCGCGCCGATGCGCCACAAGTCAGCGACGAAGAACTGCCGATCCTGATCAAGCAGATCCCTGACTGGAACATCGAAGTGCGCGACAGCATCATGCAGCTGGAGAAAGTTTTCCTGTTCAAGAACTTCAAGCACGCGCTGGCCTTCACCAACGCCGTCGGTGAAATCTCCGAGGCCGAAGGTCACCACCCGGGCCTGCTGACCGAGTGGGGCAAAGTCACCGTGACTTGGTGGAGCCACTCGATCAAAGGCCTGCACCGCAACGACTTCATCATGGCCGCGCGCACTGACGAAGTGGCCAAGACTGCAGAAGGACGCAAGTAATGCACTTCGACGCCATCGGCCGGGTACCCGGCGACCCGATCCTCGGCTTGATGGAGGCGTATGCGCAGGACTCCAACCCGCGCAAATTCGACTTGGGCGTTGGCGTCTACAAGGATGCCCAAGGACTGACGCCGATCCCTGAAGCGGTGAAAATCGCCGAGGCGCGACTGGTCGAAAGCCAAGACACCAAGACCTACATCGGTGGCCACGGTAATCCACTGTTCGGCAAAGTCATCAACGAGTTGGTGCTTGGCGCCGATTCGAAGCTGATCGCCGAACAACGTGCCGGCGCCACTCAGACGCCGGGCGGCACCGGTGCCCTGCGTCTGGCTGCGGACTTCATCGCCCAATGCCTGCCGGGCAAAGGCGTGTGGTTGAGCAACCCGACCTGGCCGATTCACGAAACGATTTTCGCTGCGGCCGGGGTCAAGGTCAGTCACTACCCGTATGTGGGCAGCGACAACCGTCTCGACGTCGAAGCCATGCTCGCCGTGCTCAATGAAGTGCCGAAAGGTGATGTGGTGCTGCTGCACGCGTGCTGCCACAACCCGACCGGGTTCGATTTGAACCACGACGACTGGCAGCGCGTGCTCGACGTGGTCCGCAGCCGCAATCTGCTGCCACTGATCGACTTTGCCTACCAGGGTTTTGGCGATGGGCTGGAACAGGACGCGTGGTCGACAAGGTTGTTCGCGGCTGAGATCCCCGAGCTGCTGATCACCAGTTCCTGCTCGAAGAACTTCGGCCTGTATCGTGATCGCACGGGTGCGCTGATTGTCTGCGCGAAAACTGCCGACAAGCTCATCGACATCCGCAGCCAACTGGCCAACATCGCCCGTAACCTGTGGTCGACACCGCCGGATCACGGTGCTGCGGTGGTCGCGACCATTCTCGCTGATCCAGAGCTGAAAGCCCGTTGGGCCGATGAAGTGGAAGCCATGCGTTTGCGCATTGCGCAACTGCGCAGCGGTCTGGTTGAAGCGCTGGAGCCTCACGGTCTACGCGAGCGTTTTGCGCACATTGGCGTGCAGCGCGGCATGTTCTCTTACACCGGCCTGTCGCCGGAGCAAGTGCAACAACTGCGCGAGCATCACAGCGTGTACATGGTCAGCTCAGGCCGGGCCAACGTCGCCGGCATCGACGCCACGCGCCTCGCGATGCTGGCCGAAGCAATCGCCAGCGTCAGCAAATAACACCGCAATAACCTGTAGGAACTGCCGCAGGCTGCGATCTTTTGATCTTGATTTTAAAAACAAAGATCAAAAGATCGCAGCCTTCGGCAGCTCCTACATTTGTTTTGTTGATCATTCCCACGCTCCGCGTGGGAATGCAGCCCGGGACGCTCTGCGTCCCAACAGCGGACGCAGAGCGTCCATTGAGGCGTTCCCACGCAGAGCGTGGGAACGATCAACATTTGTTTTGCGGTGACTCCCGGTTTTTGCTCCCCTGCGGCCATCTGTCGCATTATTTTCAATTAAAAGTCTGATTGTCATTTTTCCTGCTGTATCCTGCGCAGGCTTTCTAAAAGCGCGGATCTACCAGATCTATCAACAGACTTAGCGAGGAGCGCAACCATGCACGAGATTCCTAATCTCCCCTTCCCAAGCCTGCACGTACCTGAGCAGACGACCACGCAACAAGCCGGTGCGGGGCAGCCCGAACCGAAAGAAGCCGTTGAGAGCCGTCCGGCCGACAACGAAGAGTAAGACCCGTCGTACAGACCGTGTGGAAAGCGCTAACATGCGCTTTCCACACTGCCTGAACCCCGAGCCCGCCATGACCGACGAATTCTCTGAAAGCCAAGCTGCCGTACTGATCGGCGCCACCGAGAAGATGATCGAGATCTGGAACCGCCTTACCCCGGAAAAACGCGCCGCCCTGCTCGCCCGTTTCGGCAGCGAAGAAAACGCCCTGGCCGCTCTGGTCACCACGCAACTGGTTGCCCCGGACAAATCCTGAAGCCGCCACCCGGCAAATAGTTTTACTTTTCCCGCCCCACACGCGTCCGCGCCGGTATCATAAGCAGCCTATCTAATCTGCCGTCCCCGTGGATCGTTACCCATGTCGTCCTCTATGTCCGAGCCCCAGCGCCCCCTGGCGGTCACGCTGCAAGTCGTTTCCATCGTCCTCTTCACCTTCATCGGTTACCTGAACATCGGCATTCCGCTGGCGGTGTTGCCGGGTTACGTGCACAGCGACCTCGGTTTCGGTGCGGTGATCGCCGGCCTGGTGATCAGCGTGCAATACCTCGCCACCCTGCTCAGCCGCCCGTATGCCGGCAAGATCATCGACAACAAGGGCAGCAAACGTGCAGTGATGATTGGTTTGGCCGGATGCGGCTTGAGCGGGGTGTTCATGCTGATCTCGGCGTGGACGCCGAACATGCCGATGCTCAGTTTGATCAGTTTATTGATCGGTCGACTGGTGCTGGGCAGCGCCGAAAGTCTGGTCGGTTCCGGTTCGATTGGTTGGGGCATCGGCCGGGTTGGCGCAGCGAACACCGCCAAGGTGATTTCCTGGAACGGCATCGCCAGTTACGGTGCGCTGGCGATCGGCGCGCCGTTCGGTGTCTGGCTCGTCGACAAACTGGGGTTGTGGAGCATGGGCGTCAGCATCATCTTGCTGGCGATCATTGGTTTGCTGCTGGCGTGGCCGAAAACCGCCGCACCGATTGTCGCCGGTGAACGCCTGCCGTTCATGCACGTGCTCGGCAAAGTATTCCCCCACGGCTGCGGCCTGGCGCTGGGCTCGATCGGGTTCGGCACCATCGCCACCTTCATCACCCTGTATTACGCCACTCAGCACTGGGAAAACGCGGTGCTGTGCCTGAGCCTGTTCGGCGCCAGCTTCATCGGTGCGCGACTGCTGTTCGGCAACCTGATCAACCGCCTCGGCGGCTTCCGCGTGGCGATTGCCTGCCTGTCGGTGGAAACCCTCGGCCTGCTGCTGTTGTGGCTGGCCCCGGATGCGCACTGGGCGCTGGCCGGTGCGGCACTGAGCGGTTTCGGTTTCTCGCTGGTGTTCCCGGCGCTGGGCGTAGAAGCGGTGAATCTGGTGCCTGCGTCCAGCCGTGGCGCAGCAGTCGGCGCCTATTCGCTGTTCATCGATTTGTCGCTGGGGATCACCGGCCCACTGGCCGGGGCGATTGCCGCAGGATTCGGCTTTGCCTCGATCTTCCTCTTCGCCGCGCTCGCCTCGCTAAGCGGATTGGCCCTGAGCGTCTATCTGTACAAGCACACCGCCAAGTATCGCGAAGACTAGAAATCCACCTTGCCGCGCCCGGCCTTGATGCTGCCGCGCTTGGTTTTCGATTCGAGCCGACGCTTCTTTGAACCAAGGGTCGGCTTGGTCGGGCGGCGTTTCTTTTCGACTTTGGTGGCGCTCAGGATCAGTTCGACCAGGCGCTCCAGCGCATCAGCACGGTTGGCTTCCTGCGTGCGGTATTGCTGAGCCTTGATGATCAACACGCCATCGCTGGTGATGCGACTGTCGCGCAGCGCCAGCAGCCGTTCCTTGTAGAACTCGGGCAAGGACGAGGCCGGGATGTCAAAGCGCAGATGCATGGCGCTGGAGACCTTGTTGACGTTCTGCCCGCCGGCGCCTTGCGCGCGGATGGCGGTCAATTCGATCTCGGCATCCGGCAGATGCACGTTGTTGGAAATCACCAGCATGGAAAAGCGTCCGTATTCAGAGCGCACAGGATACGCCATGAACCCTGTAGGAGCTGCCGCAGGCTGCGATCTTTTGATCTTTTAACAAGCAAGATCAAAAGATCGCAGCCTTCGGCAGCTCCTACAGGGAAATGTGCAGAAATGAAAAACCCGGCACTTTGGCCGGGTTTGTCGTTTCTGCGCGCGCGCTTACTTGGCGGTCGCAGGCAACGCAGTTTGCGCACTGCGCTTGTTTTTGATCACGTAGCAAACCCACATGAACACGACCCACACCGGAATCGCGTACACCGAGATCTGAATCCCCGGAATCAGCAGCATCACGCCAAGGATGAACACCACGAACGCCAGGCAGACATAGTTGCCGTACGGGTACCACAGCGCCTTGAACAGCGGCGCCTGCTTCGTCTTGTTCATGTGTTGACGGAACTTGAAGTGCGAGAAGCTGATCATCGCCCAGTTGATCACCAGGGTCGCAACCACCAGCGACATCAGCAGTTCCAGCGCGCTGTGCGGGATCAGGTAGTTGAGCAACACCGCGATCACGGTCACCGCAGCCGAGGCCAGAATCGAACGTACCGGCACGCCGCGCTTGTCGATCTTCGCCAGGCCTTTCGGCGCATCGCCCTGCTCGGCCATGCCCAGCAACATGCGGCTGTTGCAGTAAGTGCCGCTGTTGTACACCGACAATGCCGCAGTCAGTACCACGAAGTTGAGGATGTGCGCGGCGGTGCTGCTGCCGAGCATCGAGAACACTTGCACGAACGGGCTGCCGCTGTACGAATCGCCGGACGCGTTAAGGGTTTCCAGCAGGCTGTCCCAAGGCGTCAGCGACAGCAGGATGACCAGCGCGCCGATGTAGAAAATCAGGATGCGGTAGATCACCTGGTTGATCGCTTTCGGGATCACGGTTTTTGGCTTGTCGGCTTCCGCTGCGGTGAAACCGAGCATTTCCAGACCACCGAAGGAGAACATGATGATCGCCATGGCCATCACCAGACCGCTGACGCCGTTGGGGAAGAACCCGCCGTGCGACCACAGGTTGGTTACCGATGCTTGCGGGCCGCCGTTGCCGCTGACCAGCAGGTAGCTACCGAGCGCAATCATGCCGACGATTGCCACGACCTTGATGATCGCGAACCAGAATTCGGCCTCACCGAAGACTTTGACGTTGGCCAGGTTGATCGCGTTGATCAGCACGAAGAAGGCTGCAGCAGACACCCACGTCGGAATGTCCGGCGCCCAGTAGTGGATGTATTTGCCGACCGCCGTCAGCTCCGACATGCCCACCAGAATGTACAGAATCCAGCAGTTCCAGCCCGAGAGGAAACCGGCAAAGCCGCCCCAGTATTTGTGCGCGAAGTGGCTGAAGGAACCGGCCACCGGCTCTTCGACGATCATCTCGCCGAGCTGGCGCATGATCATGAAGGCGATGAAGCCGCAGATGGCGTAGCCGAGGATCATCGACGGGCCGGCGGATTTCAGTACCCCGGCCGAGCCGAGGAACAATCCGGTACCGATCGCGCCACCGAGGGCGATCAGTTGAATGTGGCGATTTTTCAGGCCGCGTTTCAGCTCGCCTGATTGCGAGGGTTGTCCACTCATGAAAAAGGTCTCACGCAAGGTTTGATGATGTTCAGTAGACGTTGCTGCAAGGTTGCGATTTCAAGCAGCCCCGATCAAACCCCAGCGCAGGCACCAGGAGTTCAGCTTATTTACAACGGTCATGCGTCACCTGTTTGTTTTTATCTGTGACGAAATCGAACCCGACACGCTTGTGGCGCGGCGGAGTGAACAAGGCGGATGGCCTTGAGGTTGCGCGATTACGCAGAGGGTCACAGTTAAAACGCGGCGCATTGTACACCGCTAACCCCCTGCTGCCAGACCCCGCTGGATCAGCGTGGCGGTTGCCGGGATTGCGTGTGTCCGCCTCGGGAGGCCCGAGCGGCTGCAAAAATTGAGTCAGGCCTTTGCGGGCCATCGACGAGGACGAGGAAAAAACCGTCCCACGGAGAGAAGTGGAGATCAGTCACGGCGTTCATTGCGCCTCCTTCTTGTTATGCACCTGCACGGCAGGCATGGGGCGCATCTCACCCTGCAAACGTCGCTGAAACAAGCGCGCCAGAGCCGCGCACGGTGGCCGAACGGCGGGCTTGCGGCAGCTTTTCCTTACAGCGCCGGATCAAGGATGGTTCCACTGGGGTTTAGCGCACTTTCCGTAAATATTTCTTTACGATGCGTAACGCAATATTGCCAATTCAGAAATATCTGTAGGACGTCTGCAAATTGACGGTGGCTGTGGTGCGCATCCAAAGGCTCGGATAGTTTTCTGTTTTTAAATAAGAAAACCACCCCAGAAAAACGGAATAAAAAGTCTATTTAAAAATTAAATAAATAATTTTTTGCATAACAAAAAACCCTCAACTAGGTTCTTCACGTCTCGCCGGCCAACTGACCGGCCAGTCACAACCGTGAAAAAACCATCTGGGAGATCGACCATGCAAGCACTGGAAAAAGACTTGGATACCGAACTGCAACTGGACGAATGGTTTGAAGCACCGACCCACGAAGCCGCCGTGGAAATGATGCAAGCCGACGCGGTGGTTCCGTTCGGCACGGCGATGTGGCCTCTGTAAGACATCCCCGGGCAGGCACGATCCGGCCGGTCGTGCCAGCCGCTTTTCTTCTCGGTCAGTCAGGGAGGACTCATGGATAAGCCCCGCGCGATCTCGCATTTCCTTTACTACCTCGAACATCACCCAGCCCTCGCCGGCCTCGATTCGGCGCAGGTTTTGCTCGGCCACACGGAGGATTACCAGGCACTGACCGGCGCCATCGCCGAACAGGCTGGTGATCATCCACGCTTCCAGTTCAGCGCTCGACGCCTGGATCTGGAAAGCACCGCAGCGCTGACCTCAGCGATTACCGACAGCGATCTGTACATTTTTTTCTACGACTCTTCCACCCTGCCCCATCCGCGCCCTGACGGCCCGGAGTTTGTCCGTGCGCTGCAAAGCGTGATGGCGGAAAACTGGAAGAAGTCGCTGCTGTTCAAGGATTACGGCGATTATTTCTACGACACCTTCAGTGTCACGCCGCAGCGGATTGCTGGATTGAACAGCCATTTGATCCAGCGCATGTCCCACGCGACCACGCTGAGTTTCAAGGACGACGAAGGCTCATGGTTTGAAACGCCGCTGAGCAGCATCAAGAAATGGACCGACATCAACGGCGTCGGCAACTTCGACCTGGCGCCCGGCGAAATCGCTACACACAGCGAAGCGATCAATGGCCATGTGAAGTTCAAAGGTACGTTTCTCAGCACCATTCCGTTTGCGCGCAAATACGGCGTACTCGAATCACCGCTGGAGTTATGGATCGAGAACTCGACCATCAGCCGCATCGCCACGGACGTACCGGGGCTGGAGCATGATTTCAACAAGTACCTTGATGCGAATCCCTCGAACCGGCGGATTGAGGAATTGGGGATTGGCACCAATGAAGGCGTGAAGGATTTGTATGCGCGTAATGCCGGGTTTGAGGAGCGGCACTGTGGGTTGCATCTGGGGCTGGGCGGCGGGGCCAAGGGCAGCCATCACCTGGACCTGATCTTCTCGGGCGGTGTTTTGGCGCTGGATGACAAACCTGTGTTTGATGGCCGCTTTGTCTTTTAAGGCTGGAATTGACGGGACTGCTTCCGGCCTCATCGCGGGTAAGCCCGCTCCCACAGGTTTCATGGGTGTACACAAATTCTGTGAATGACAGAAAACCCTGTGGGAGCGGGCTTGCCCGCGATGGGGCCGCCCCAGCCACCACAAGACTTTCGCCAGACAAAAAAAAACGCCAACCCTGAGGTTGGCGTTTTTGCATGAGCTTGAAGCTTGCCGCTAGAAGCTCACAACTGCGTTATTCCGGCTTCTTGCGACCAAAACCCGGACGCTGACCCGAACCTGCCGGAGCACCACGACGCTTGCCCGACGGCTTGTCGCCGTCAACCAGCTTGATCCCCGGACGCTTCGGCGCAGGCTTGGCCGGACGCTTGTTGGTAGTGTCTGCTGGACGATCCGCCACTGGCGTACCGCGACCGGCAGGAGCACCGCGCTCGCCACGTTCAGTGCGACCGTTGGCCGGACGCGGAGCGCGCTCGCCGTCACGGGCGGCAACTGGCTTGCGACCTGGACGCTCACCTTCGATCTGCGGCTCGCGGCTTGGGCGTGGGCCGGTCGGCGCGCCAGCGGCTGGACGCAGCGTGCGTACGCGCTCGGTCTTGCCCATCGGACGCGACGATTTGCGCTGCATACGCTCAAGCTTGTCTTTGCTCTTGGCATTCAGTTGCGGCATCGCCACCGGCGTCAGGCCGACTTCAGCACTGAGGATGTCGACTTCGTACTGGCTCATTTCGCGCCAGCGGCCCATCGGCAGGTCGGAGTTGAGGAACACCGGACCGAAACGCACGCGCTTCAGACGGCTGACCACCAGACCCTGCGATTCCCACAGACGACGAACCTCACGGTTACGACCTTCCATCACCACGCAGTGGTACCAGTGGTTGAAGCCTTCACCACCCGGAGCCTGCTTGATGTCGGTGAACTTGGCCGGGCCGTCTTCCAGCACCACGCCAGCTTTCAGACGTTCGATCATTTCGTCATCGACTTCACCGCGTACACGCACCGCGTATTCACGGTCCATCTCGTAGGACGGGTGCATCAGGCGGTTGGCCAGTTCACCGTCGGTGGTGAACATCAGCAAGCCAGTGGTGTTGATGTCGAGACGACCAATGTTGATCCAGCGGCCTTCCTTCGGACGCGGCAGCTTGTCGAACACAGTCGGACGGCCTTCCGGGTCGTCACGGGTGCAGATCTCGCCATCGGGTTTGTTGTACATGATCACGCGGCGTACCGATTCGGCTGCCTCTTCGCGCTTGATCACCTTGCCATCAATGGTGATGGCGTCGTGCAGGTCGACGCGCAGACCGAGGGTGGCGTCTTTGCCATTGACCTTGATCCGGCCCTGGCTGATCCAGGATTCCACGTCACGGCGCGAGCCGACGCCGATACGGGCGAGGACTTTCTGCAGCTTTTCGCCTGCTGGGCCGATTTCCTGGTCGTCTTTCTGAATGATGTCGCTCATCTGGGCACCTCCCGGTGTGGTCTGTTCAGGCGCTCTGAATTGGGCGCCTGAAGCATTGAAATCTGGGTTCTCGGCCGAAGGGATCGGCGAAGGGTCGCGAATCATACGCGGATGTGCGCCATCGCGCATCAGAGACTAGCTGATCGATCGGCAGTTATTTCTTTTTCCGCCGGCCGGCGTTGCCGAGTTTGATCAGGCGCAGCGCGGCTTCGGCGAGCACCGTGCGCTTGTCGTCCTTGTCGAGTTTCTTCCAGGCTTTGATTTCGCGTTTGCTGCGGCCACAGCCGAGGCAGATGTCGTCGGTGAATTTGCAGACGCTGATGCACGGGTCTTTTGTCGAACTCATTTGGGTACCTTTGGGAGATCAAAAGATCGCAGCCTGCGGCAGTTCCTACATTGGAATGCGGCCCCTGTAGGAGCTGCCGAAGGCTGCGATCTTTTCGGCGCCCCTCAGTCTTCAAACTCGCGGCGTTCGGCTTCGATGGCTTCGGCCAATGCGCGAGCTTCGGCTTCTTCTTCGCTCAGCTCGGGTTCGGGCGTGGGTTGTTCGAGGGCAGCGACGGCGGCCAACAATTTCTCGCGGGCCTCAGCGACGCCAAGAATGTCCTCTTCCGGTTCGGCTTCTGGCTCGGTTTCAAGTTCAACTTCAATGACGGGCTCAGGCTCAGACTCAACTTCTGCTTCAACCGTCGGCGCCTCACCATCCGCCGCATCCCGCAGCAAGTCGTCGAAGTCGGTCTTGATCCCCTCCTCCATGCTGTCCAGTTCCAGCAGCAAGGTATGGAAACTGGTTTCCTCTTTCTCCTCCTCGGGCTCGGCGCTGGCGTCGGCCAGTTCCTGCAGACTCTGCGGCACCGGCGCGTCGTCGAAATCGAGCACCGGATCGGTTTCCATTTCGCGCAGTTCGGCCAGTGGCGGCAGGTCTTCGAGGTTTTTCAGGTTGAAGTGATCGAGAAACATCTTGGTGGTGGCAAACATCGCCGGTTTACCCGGCACGTCGCGGTAGCCGACGACACGAATCCACTCACGCTCCAGCAAGGTTTTGACGATGTTGCTGTTCACCGCCACACCGCGCACGTCTTCGATCTCGCCACGGGTGATCGGCTGGCGATAGGCGATCAGCGCGATGGTTTCCAGCAAGGCTCGGGAATAACGCTGCGGGCGCTCTTCCCAGAGGCGGCCAACCCACGGCGAAAACTTCTCGCGGATCTGCAAGCGATAACCGGACGAGACTTCCTTGAGCTCGAACGCACGGCCCTCGCAGGACTTGCCGAGCAGGGTCAAGGCTTTCTTGAAGACCGCAGGCTCGGGCCGTTCGCCTTCTTCGAACAGTTCAAAAAGACGCTCAAGGGATTGCGGCTTTCCCGAGGCCAACAGAAAGGCTTCAAGCAGGGGGGCCAGCTCGCGGGGTTCAGTCAGGTTCATGTTTCGACTCGTTATTCGGCTCGGGCTCGCACGTGGATCGCGGCGAACGGCTCATTCTGCACCAGCTCGACCAAGGATTCCTTGACCAGTTCAAGGATCGCCATAAAGGTCACCACCACACCCAGTCGCCCTTCTTCGGCGGTGAACAGCTCGACAAACGGCACAAAACCGCCGCCCTTGAGCCGTTCCAGCACATCGCTCATGCGTTCGCGGGTGGACAGTGCCTCGCGGCTGACCTGGTGGCTTTCAAACATGTCGCCACGGCGCAGCACTTCGGCCATGCACATCAAAATCTCTTCCAGCGCCACGTCCGGCAGCAGCTTGCGCGCCCGGGCTTCCGGGGCGTCGAGCTTGGGCACGACCACATCGCGGCCGACACGGCTGAGGTTGTCGATACCTTCAGCGGCAGCTTTGAAGCGCTCGTATTCCTGCAAGCGGCGGATCAGTTCGGCGCGCGGGTCGTCTTCTTCGTCTTCGACCGTTTCAGCACGCGGCAGGAGCATTCGCGACTTGATCTCGGCGAGCATCGCGGCCATCACCAGATACTCGGCGGCGAGTTCCAGGCGCACCGACTGCATCAACTCGACGTAGCCCATGTACTGGCGGGTGATTTCCGCCACCGGGATGTCGAGAATGTTGATGTTCTGTTTGCGGATCAGGTACAGCAGCAGGTCGAGCGGGCCTTCGAAGGCTTCAAGAAACACCTCGAGCGCATCCGGCGGGATGTACAGGTCGAGCGGCATTTCCATGACCGCCTGGCCATAGACCATGGCAAACGGCAGTTCCTGCTGAGCATCGGCCTGGGGATCGACAACGGTTTCCACTGCGGACATTCAGGCCTCGACCATGAACGGCGTCGGATCACCGCAACCGACGCGCACCACTTCCGGGTCGTCGCCGGTCAGGTCGATCACGGTAGAGGCTTTGATGCCGCCAAAACCGCCGTCAACGATCAAGTCCACCTGGTGTTCGAGCAATTGGCGCATTTCGTAAGGATCGCTGAGCGGATCTTCATCGCCGGGCATGATCAGGGTCACGCTCATCAGCGGCTCGCCGAGTTCGGCCAGCAGCGCCAGCGCGATCGGATGGCTCGGCACGCGCAGGCCGATGGTGCGCTTCTTCGGATGCAGTAGCAGACGCGGCACTTCGCGGGTGGCGTTGAGAATAAAGGTGTAAGGCCCCGGCAGGTGCGCCTTGAGAATGCGGAAGGTGCCGGTGTCGATCTTGGCGTAGTTGCCCAGTTGCGACAGATCGCTGCAGATCAGCGCGAAGTTGTGCTTTTCATCGAGCTGGCGCAGGCGTCGCACACGCTCGATGGCAGTCTTGTCGCCGATCTGGCAGCCGATGGCGTAGGAAGAGTCCGTGGGATAAACCACCACTCCGCCCTTGCGGATGATCTCGACCGCCTGTTTTATCAGGCGCGCTTGTGGGTTTTCCGGATGGATCTGGAAAAATTGACTCACATTCTCTACCTGTTCAGACGGCGGCAATATCTGTGTCATGTTTGAACCGACACCACAGGGGTGGAAGGTCCTCAGGAACCGGCCGGTACTGGCCGATCTCGGACCAGCCGCCAGGGCCATGGAAGTCACTGCCGGCACTGACCAGCAGACCGAACTCACGGGCAAGGATTGCCAGGCTGCCCACCTGTTCCGCAGGCTGGTGGCCATTGACCACCTCGATTGCATGCCCGCCTGCTTGAATATAGTCGGCAATCAGCTTTCGGCGCTTGCTGCGGGTGAAATCGTAGTGCCACGGATGCGCCAGGCTGACCCAGGCATTGGCGGCGCGCAGCGTGCCGACGGTGTCTTCCAGCGTCGGCCAGTGCAGCTTGACGTCGCCCAGCTTGCCGGCGCCGAGCCATTTGCGGAATGCCTCGGCGCGATCCTTGACGAAACCTTCGCGGACCATCCAGTCGGCGAAATGCGGACGGGCCGGGGCGTTGCCGCTGTCGCCCAGCTCCTGCTGGATTTTCCGCGCGCCGTCGAGGGCCCCGGGCATGCCCTTGAGGGCGAGCTTGCGGCTTATTTCTTCCGACCGCAGCCAGCGGCCATCGTGCAATTTGGCGATGGCCTCGACCAACGGCGCGGCGTTGACGTCGAATCCGTAGCCCAACACATGGATGGTCGCGCCGCCCCAGGTGCAGGACAATTCGACGCCGTTGACCAGTTGCATGCCCAACTCATTGGCAGCCACACGCGCTTCGGCGAGGCCTTCGAGGGTGTCGTGGTCGGTCAACGACAGGACTCGCACGCCGTTTTCGAACGCACGCGCAACCAGAACCGCAGGCGCCAGGGCGCCATCGGAGGCCGTGCTATGGCAGTGCAAATCAACATTCACGGGGAGTTGTAACCTCAAATCAGCTGGCGCTATCGCGCGCCCATATGTTTGTTATTATGCCGCCACATCCAGCTTCTGGCTCTCACTGTGAAACAATTCATCGATTTCATCCCGCTTCTGCTGTTCTTCATCGTTTACAAACTTGATCCACGGGTCGTCGACATCGCTGGCCATGAAGTCACTGTAGGCGGTATTTACAGCGCCACCGCGATGTTGATCATCAGCTCTCTGGTGGTGTACGGCGCGCTTTTCATCAAACAGCGCAAGCTGGAAAAGAGCCAATGGCTGACCCTGATCGCCTGTCTGGTGTTTGGCAGCCTGACGCTGACCTTCCACAGCGAGACCTTCCTGAAATGGAAAGCGCCGGTGGTCAACTGGCTGTTCGCCCTCGCGTTCATCGGCAGCCACTTCATCGGTGACCGCCTGCTGATCAAACGCATCATGGGCCACGCGCTGACCCTGCCGGATCCGGTCTGGACCCGCCTGAACATCGCCTGGATCGTTTTTTTCCTGTTCTGCGGCGCCGCGAACCTGTTCGTCGCCTTCACCTTCCAGAGCTACTGGGTGGACTTCAAGGTGTTCGGCAGCCTGGGCATGACCGTATTGTTCCTGGTCGCACAGGGCATTTACCTGTCGCGCCACCTGCACGATGCCGATACCACAACAACACCAAAAACCGAGGACTGACATGCTCTACGCAATCATTGCCACCGACGTCGCCAACTCACTGGAAGCACGCCTGGCCGCGCGTCCTGCGCATCTGGAACGCCTGCAAGCGCTCAAGGGCGAAGGCCGCATCGTATTGGCCGGCCCGCACCCGGCCGTCGACAGCAATGACCCGGGCGCAGCGGGTTTCACCGGCAGCCTGATCGTCGCCGAGTTCGATTCCCTGAGCGCTGCTCAAGCGTGGGCTGATGCTGATCCGTACATCGCCGCTGGCGTGTATGCCAATGTAGTCGTGAAGCCGTTCAAGCAGGTTCTGCCTTAACGCTGAAGACAGGGCCTTACAGGATTACTGTGACAAAGGGGATTCCTGTGGTGAGGGGATTTATCCCCGATGGGTGGCGAAGCCGCCCCAAAAGCCATTCGATGTGGTGTGCCTGACACACCGCATACTCATTTTTCAGGACTGCTTCGCAGCCCATCGGGGATAAATCCCCTCGCCACAAAGTCACCTGCACCATCAACTCCCTTGCACCACAAAGCCACCTGCACCACAAAACCACCTATACCCAATGCAAGTCTGCTCCGGCGCAATGAACCTTCCTGATTCTTGCAGCTCTCAATCGCTCATTATTCTCGTTTGCCTGCCGACAACCTGCCCAATATCCATTTGGAAGCAGGTGTCGCGATGCGCAAGGGTCCGTTGTGTCTGATGTTGGTGACGTTGTCGATCATGGCGCCCGCCCATGGTGAGGAAACCACCGAAGGCGGCAGCTCCACGCCATTGTCGTTAAGCGCCGGCAGCCAGATCACCGAGCTGCAACAGCGCCTCAAAGCGAGCGAGCAGCAGCGGGAAGAGTTGAGTAAACAACTGCAAAGTGCCGACACTGCACGCGAAAGCGCTCAGCTCGCCCGACTGCGCCAAGAGAACCAGCGCCTCAAGCTGCAACTCAAGGAAGCCCAGGCCAGCCCGCTGCCGCGCTTGCTGACCGATCAGCAGCAGTGGTTCGTCACGGGAGCCGGAGTAGCGCTATTGGCGCTGCTCTGCGGTATCTTTGCCAGTGGAGCAAGCCGAAAACGTCGGCAATGGCTAAATTGAGT
Source organism: Pseudomonas sp. PB103 (assembly GCF_009764635.1). Taxonomy (NCBI): domain Bacteria; kingdom Pseudomonadati; phylum Pseudomonadota; class Gammaproteobacteria; order Pseudomonadales; family Pseudomonadaceae; genus Pseudomonas; species Pseudomonas sp. PB103. The sequence continues at coordinate 30,325 of NZ_RWIL01000052.1, forward strand.
GAGTCATGAGCGAGCTGTTATTGATTGATGATGACCAGGAGTTGTGTGAACTCCTGAGTAGCTGGTTGAGCCAGGAAGGCTTCCAGGTGCGCGCCTGCCACGACGGCCAGAGCGCCCGCAAGGCGTTGGCCGAAACCGCCCCGGCGGCGGTAGTGCTGGACGTCATGCTGCCCGACGGCAGCGGTCTGGAATTGCTCAAGCAATTGCGCAGCGACCATGCCGACCTGCCGGTGCTGATGCTCTCGGCCCGTGGCGAGCCGCTGGACCGTATCCTCGGCCTGGAGCTCGGCGCCGATGATTACCTGGCCAAACCGTGCGACCCGCGCGAGCTGACCGCTCGCCTGCGCGCCGTGTTGCGCCGCAGTCACCCGGCCGCCGTGTCGACGCAGCTGGAACTGGGCGACCTGAGTTTCAGCCCGGTGCGCGGCGTGGTCAGCATCGACGAGAAAGAACTGACCCTTACCGTGTCCGAAAGCCGTCTGCTCGAGGCCCTGCTCAAGCAACCGGGCGAGCCGCTGGACAAACAGGAACTGGCGCAGATCGCCCTCGGCCGCAAGCTGACCCTGTATGACCGCAGCCTCGACATGCACGTCAGCAACCTGCGCAAAAAGATCGGCCCGCACCCGGATGGCCGCCCACGCATCGTCGCCCTACGCAGCCGCGGTTACTACTACAGCCTCTGAACCGCACACATCCCCCGGCCAACGGTAACCGACGCCTCCACCTGTAGGAGCTGCCGCAGGCTGCGATCTTTTGATCTTGTTTTTAAAAGACAGATCAAAAGATCGCAGCGTGCCGCAGCTCCTACAGGGATATGTGTAAGGTTGGGCGCGAAACGTCTTTACCCAAGCTTTACGCAGTGCTGACCGCCGCTGACCTTGATCTCCGTAATCTGAACTCATCCGGAACGTACCGGGAACGAGACAAGGAGATTCACCATGCGCAAGACTCTTATCGCTCTGATGTTCGCTGCCGCTCTGCCAACCGTCGCCATGGCCATGCCGCAAGATGGCGGCCCGATGGGTGGCCCGCTCGACGGCCCACGCCACGGCGGTCAGATGCACGGCATGCACGGCAAAGGCCCGTACAGCCAACTCGACCTGTCCCGCGAACAACGCGAGCAGATCCGCAAGATCATGGGCGAGCAGATGCACGAGCGTAAGCAAGTGGTCGACAAGTACCTGGAAAAACTCTCGCCGGCTGACCAGAAAGCCATGAAAGACGAGATGGCGGCCAACCACAAGAAAGCCGAGACCGATGTGCGTGCGGTGCTGAAACCGGATCAACAGAAGAAATTCGACGAGATCCAGAAGAAACAGGCCGAACGCCGCGCTGAATGGGCCGAGTTCAAGGCGTGGAAAGCGCAACAGCCGCAAAAAGCGCAATAATGTTCTGACCATGGCCCGACGGCTAACCCCGTCGGGCCTGTTTGCACTTGCCCCTGTAGGAGCTGCGGCACGCTGCGATCTTTTGACTGTGGGACGCAGAGCGTCCCCGGCTGCATTTCCACGCAGAGCGTGGGAACGATCAGATCGCAGCGTGCCGCAGCTCCTACAAAGGTTTATGTTTGATTGAGGATTTTCTGTGCGTTCATTGTTCTGGCGTATTCTCGCGAGCTTCTGGCTGGCCATCGCACTGGTGGCCGGGTTGTCGATTCTACTCGGGCATATGCTCAATCAGGACGCGTGGATCCTCAGTCGCCATCCGGGCCTCAACACCCTGGCCGCTGAATGGACGCAGTCATACGAAGCGCAAGGCGAAGAAGCCGCGCAGGACATCCTCGAACAACGCAAACGCCAATATCACATCGACGTCCAGGTGCTCAACGAATCCGGCGATCCGGTGGTGCGTGGCACCTTCCCGCGCCGCGCCGCCGCTTTCGAAGCGCGGCAGAACAACGATGACCGTCGCCTGCCATGGCGCCGCCTGACCGACGAATTCACCAGTGAAAAAACCGGTGACACCTACCTGTTCATCTACCGCATCCCGCACCCGGAACTCGACGCCTGGCACCGCGAAAGCCTGCTCTGGCCATTGAGTGCGTTGGGCATCGCGCTGGTGGTGCTGACCCTGTTCAGTTTGCTGGTGACCTTCTCCATCACCCGCCCGCTCAGCCGTCTGCGCGGTGCTGTACATGATCTGGGGCAGACCACCTATCAGCAAAACAGCCTGGCGAAACTGGCCAACCGCCGTGATGAATTCGGCGTACTCGCCACCGACTTCAACCGCATGGGTGCGCGACTGCAAAGCCTGATCGGCAGTCAACGCCAGTTGCTGCGCGACGTTTCTCATGAACTGCGCTCACCGTTGGCGCGGCTGCGCATTGCCTTGGCGCTGGCCGAACGAGCCAACCCTGAAGAACGCGAAAAGCTCTGGCCGCGCCTGACCCGCGAGTGCGATCGCCTGGAAGCGTTGATCAGCGAGATTCTGGTGTTGGCACGGGTCGATGCCGACAACGCCAGTGCGGAAGACGTGGATTTGAATGCGCTGCTCGGCACTTTGCAGAAGGACGCGAAACTCGGTTCGCCTGAGCAGACGGTACGTCTGGACGTGGAACCGCATCTGCAACTCAAAGGTTGGCCAACGATGATTGAGCGGGCCGTCGATAATCTTCTGCGTAATGCCCAGCGTTTCAACCCGGAGGGTCAGGCGATTGAAATGCAGGCCTCACGTCAGGGCGAGAAAATTATTGTGAGCGTGCGCGACCATGGGCCGGGCGTGCAGGCCGAACATTTGAGTCAGTTGGGTGAGCCGTTCTATCGGGCGCCAGGGCAGACGGCGGCGGGACATGGTTTGGGCCTGGCGATTGCGCGGCGGGCGGCGGAGCGGCATGGCGGGAGTTTGACGTTGGTCAATCATCCGCAGGGCGGGTTTATTGCCAGCCTGGAATTGCCGCTGGTGCCGGGCGCGGTGGTTCAGCCGTAGATTTTCGGTGATGCAAAAAGATCGCAGCCTGCGGCAGCTCCTACAGGAAAACGCATTCCAATGTAGGAGCTGCCGCAGGCTGCGATCTTTTGACTTTAAGCTTTACCCGGCCAGGCGCTGACGAACTCAGTCAGATCTACCTTCTCCGCCACACGCGGTTCTTTCTGCGGCGTGCCGAGGTACAAGAACGCGATCACTTCTTCACCTTCCGCCAAGCCCAAACCCTGCGCCACGTGCCGGGAATAGGCCAAATCCCCCGTACGCCACACCGCACCAATCCCCTGCGCATACGCTGCCAGCAAAATCCCGTGGGCCGCACACCCCGCCGCGAGCAACTGCTCAGCTTTCGGGTATTTGACGTGATCCTGCAACCTGGCGATCACCACAACCACCAGCGGCGCCCGTAGCGGGCCATTGCGGGCCTTATCGATCATCGCTTCGGTGACTTCGCCTGCCTGCTGCTGCGCAGCTTCAGCCAGCAACTCGCCCATCTGCTCGCGCGCAGCGCCTTCGACAGTCAAGAAGCGATACGGCTGCAAATGCCCGTGATCCGGCGCACGCAAGGCTGCGGCAAACAAGGCTTCACGCTGTTCGGCAGTGGGGGCCGGTTCGACCAGTCGTGGAACGGAAACACGGTTGAGCAACGCGTCGAGAGCCTGCATCGGCCACCTCCTGAAAAATATGTGCGGCTATTCTAGCTTTATCTGCCAACAGGATGCCGGTTTACATGCCCTGCCCCGCAGGTAGAATGGCGCCCTTCCCACCACAGCCCGAGCGGACTTCATGGCGTTGCCGACCTTACGGATCATTGGTTTCATCATCGGCATCTTCCTGATCACCCTGGCCGTCGCCATGGTCGTGCCCATGGCCACGCTGGTGATCTTTGATCGCACCAGCGACCTGCCGTCGTTCCTCTGGGCGAGCATGATCACCTTCGTCGCCGGCCTCGCGCTGGTGATCCCCGGCCGTCCCGAACACATTCACTTGCGCCCGCGCGACATGTATTTGCTGACCGTCAGCAGTTGGTTGGTGGTGTGCATTTTCGCCGCGCTGCCGTTTCTGCTGACCCAGCACATCAGTTACACCGACTCGTTTTTCGAGAGCATGTCCGGGATCACCGCCACCGGTTCGACCGTGCTCAATCATCTCGATGATATGTCCCCCGGCATCCTGATGTGGCGCTCATTGCTGCACTGGATCGGCGGCATCGGCTTTATCGGTATGGCGGTGGCGATCCTGCCGCTGTTGCGCATCGGTGGCATGCGCCTGTTCCAGACCGAATCGTCCGACCGTTCGGAAAAGGTCATGCCGCGCTCGCACATGGTGGCGCGCCTGATCGTGGCGGCGTACGTCGGCATCACCATTGTCGGCAGCCTCGCATTCTGGTGGGCCGGGATGAGCCCGTTCGATGCGATCAACCACGCGATGTCGGCGATTTCCACCGGCGGTTTCTCGACCTCCGACCAGTCGCTGGCCAAGTGGACGCAACCGGCGGTGCACTGGGTGGCGGTGGTGATCATGATTCTCGGCAGCCTGCCGTTCACCCTGTACGTGGCGACCATGCGCGGCAACCGCAAGGCGCTGATCCGCGATCAGCAGGTGCAGGGTCTGCTCGGCATGTTGCTGGTGACGTGGCTGGTACTCGGCACTTGGTACTGGTGGACGACCAACCTGCATTGGCTGGACGCATTGCGCCACGTGGCGCTGAACGTGACCTCGGTAGTCACCACCACCGGCTTCGCCCTCGGCGACTACAGCCTGTGGGGCAACTTCTCGTTGATGTTGTTCTTCTATCTGGGCTTTGTCGGCGGCTGTTCCGGCTCGACGGCGGGCGGGATCAAGATTTTCCGTTTCCAGGTCGCCTACATCCTGCTCAAGGCCAACCTTAATCAGCTGATTCACCCGCGCGCGGTGATCAAGCAGAAGTACAACGGTCATCGCCTCGACGAAGAGATCGTGCGTTCGATTCTGACTTTTTCGTTTTTCTTCGCCATCACTATCTGCGTGATCGCCCTGCTGCTGTCGCTGCTTGGCGTCGACTGGATGACCGCGCTGACCGGCGCTGCCAGCACCGTGTCCGGCGTTGGCCCGGGCCTGGGCGAAACCATTGGCCCGGCGGGCAACTTTGCCACCTTGCCGGACGCAGCCAAGTGGATCCTGTCGTTCGGCATGCTGCTCGGCCGACTCGAGATCATTACGGTGTTTGTGCTGTGTATTCCGGCCTTTTGGCGTCACTGACCGTACCCGGCGCCTGCAACAGCCGCGCCCGGTAATCGCCGGGCGTGGTGTCGAACCAGCGGCGGAAGGCACGGAAGAAATTGCTCGGGTCGGCAAACCCCAACAGATAAGCGATTTCCAGCAAGGTCATGCTCGGTTGCGCCAGATACTGCTCGGCGAGCTCGCGGCGGGTGTCATCGAGCAGTTGCTGAAAACTCGTGCCCTCCTCCTGCAAGCGCCGCTGCAACGTACGCTGCGATAAATGCAGGGTCTGCGCCACGGTATCGCGCTTCGGTTCACCTTGCGGCAGCAACCGGCACAGCACCTGCCGCGCCTTGTGCGTGACCCGACTCTCGGAAAACCGCGCCAGATATTCTCCGGCAAAACGATCGTGCAGCAGCGCCATCGCCTCGTTGGCGGTGGGCAGCGGCGCTTCCATGTCGGCGCGCTCGAAAATCAGCGCATCGTACGGTGCGTTGAACACCAACGGCGCGTGAAAGGCTTGTTTATACGGTTCGAGATCGGCGGGTTGGGCGCCCTGCACCAGCACTTTGACCGGGTGCAGCGTACGCCCGCTCAACCAGCCGCACAGGCCCAAGGCACAGGCCAGCGAGGCTTCGGCGCTTTGTCGGGTCGGCGGCAGATGATCGCCGTGCACCGTCAGAATCAGCGCATAGCCTTCTTCGAGCAGACGAAAACTCAAGTCGGCGCTTTCGGCGATGATCCGCTGATAACGCACCAGCCGCTGAAAGCCTTCGGCGAGGGTATTGCTCGACATCAGCGCATAGCCGGCGACATGAAACGAGGCCGGTCGCACCACTTTACCCATGTTCAGGCCGATCGCCGGATTACCCGACAGCTCGACTGCCCGTTGCCAGAGCCGGGTCATGGAGTCTTGCGGGAAGCGCGCATCCGGATCATCCAGAGCCGCGTAATCGAGCCCCAGTTGCTTGAACAGAACCCGGCAATCCAGGCCGTCCATCTCCAATGCTTTGACAATCCCCATCGCCCAGCTTGCAGAAGTCGTTCGTTCGCTCATGGCGTTTTTCTTTTACATGAGGGGCCGCATGCTACGGCCTGATTTGCGAAGGATACTAAAGTGGCGCCGATTGTCACTGGCCCACGCCAATGATCACTCTAGACTCAAATAAGCTACCCGCAGAACAACTCGTCGCCAGAACAATAACCACAGAGACCGCGGTCGTGGAAAATATCAAGCAATTCAACAGCTTCGCCGAGCTCTATCCGTATTACCTCAGCGAACACAGCAACAGCACCTGCCGGCGCCTGCATTTCATCGGCACCACGCTGGTTATTTTCATTCTCGCGATGACCATCGCCAAAGGCGCCTGGCTGCTGTTATTGGCCTTGCCGCTGGCTGGTTACAGTTTCGCCTGGATCGGGCACTTCTTCTTTGAAAAGAACCGCCCGGCGACGTTTCAGCATCCGCTGTACAGCCTGCTTGGCGACTTCGTCATGTACCGCGACATGATTCTGGGTCGCGTCGCGTTCTGAACAATAAGAACCAGAGGTTTGCCGATGAATGCCAATGCCCGTTTCACGCACATGAAGGACGGCACACAGGAAGACTGGGCGATCATCGCCGCCGACTTCAGCGCTTACGCCAAACAATTGCCGTCGCGGATCCTCACCCACCTGAAATTGCTCGAAGGTGATTTCGGCGGGTTCCCGGTGGATCGCCTGACCCACTCGCTGCAAACCGCGACCCGCGCCTTCCGTGATGGTCGCGATGAGGAATACGTGGTTTGCGCGTTGCTGCATGACATTGGCGACACTCTGGGTTCTTACAACCATCCGGACATTGCGGCGGCGATTCTCAAGCCGTTCGTCAGTGCCGAGAATCTGTGGATGGTCGAGAAGCATGGGGTGTTTCAGGGTTATTACTTCTTTCATCACTTGGGCATGGATCGGCATCTGCGCGAGCAATTCGCCGGGCATCCGCAGTTTCAGGCGACGGCCGAGTTTTGCGCCAAGTACGATGCGGCGGCGTTTGATCCTGACTATGACACGCTGCCGTTGAGCTTTTTCGAGCCGATGATGGAGCGGTTGTTTGCACAGCCGAAGAACTCGATTTACACGGCCGCGATGGAAGAACACAGCACGGTTTGATGTAGTTTGTTCTGGCCTCATCGCTGGCAAGCCAGCTCCCACAGGATTCTGTGGCGCTCATAAAACATGTGGGAGCTGGCTTGCCAGCGATGAGGCCCTCTAAAAAACCCGAGAATCAGGCAAGTTCGGCGACTTTGGCGGCCTTCAGCTCCGCCTCCCGGGCCTGTGCATCCGCCAGCCGATATAACTCGATCGTGCCATCCCAATGCTCGATCAGCGCCGTGCACGATTCCACCCAATCGCCGCAGTTGAGGTAATCCACCTCGCCGACCTTACGGATCTCGGCATGGTGAATGTGCCCGCAGACCACCCCGTGCAACTCGCGCTTCACGCACTCATGGGCGATGGCTTCTTCAAAATCGCTGATGAAACTCACCGCCGTCTTCACCTTGTGTTTCAGGTACGCCGACAGCGACCAGTAACCGTAGCCATAACGCGCACGCCAGTGGTTGAGCCAGCGATTGAGCGTCAGGGTCACTTCGTAGGCCGAGTCGCCAAGGAAGGCCAGCCAGCGGTGATATCGGGTGATCACATCAAACTGGTCGCCATGAATTACCAGCAGATGGCGCCCGTCCGCGGTGACGTGCACCGCCTCGTCGACCAACTGGATATTGCCCAGAATCAGCTTCGAATAACGGCGCAAAAACTCATCGTGATTACCGGTGACGTAGATCACTTCGGTGCCGCGCTTGCTCATGGTCAGCAATCGACGAATCACATTGGTGTGCGCCTGCGGCCAGTACATGCCACCGCGCAGTTTCCAGCCGTCGATGATGTCGCCGACCAGATAGATCTTGTCGGCGTGATAGCCCTTGAGGAACGTCGACAAGTGCTCGGCCTGGCAATCGCGCGTGCCCAGGTGCACGTCGGAGATCCACAGGGTTCGCACCCGTTGTTTGCGACTGGGTCTGGCGAGCTCGGCGCTGGTCATGGGCAACCCTCTGCGATGTTTTCGCCACTGTGCGCGCGCCCGGTTAATCGACCATGACAAGCGTGCGTCAGTCGTGTGACAACGCACCCGATGCGGGTCGGTGTAGACTGCAGGCCTGCCCGGAGACTTGTTCATGCGCCCGATTCTCACCCTGCGTCAGTACACCCACGATCTGATCGTGCACAGCCACGAACACGCCCAACTGGTGTTCGGGTTGTCGGGCGCGCTGGATTTCGAAGTCGAGGGTTGTGGCAGTCAGGTGCGTCAGCAGAGTTTCGTGGTTATTCCTTCGGGTGCGCATCACGCTTGCGGCAGTCCCGATGGCAGCCGCTGTCTGGTGATGGATATTCCTGACGGGCAATGGCTGGTCGACTCGCTGGGCGATCATGCCGACGCCAGCCGCCGCTTGCTTGATCAGCCCGCGCGTCTGTCGCTGGATTCCGGGCAGAGTCAGTTGGTCAGTTGGCTGGCGAACAGCCCGGTCAGCGATCCGTTGATCGCGCAGCAAGGTTCAGTGTTGCTCCTGGCCAGCCTCAATCAGGCGCGGCCGGCCGAGCTGGCGGCCCGACGCCTGCCCTATGCGGCGCTGGATGCGCACATCGAGCAAAACGCCGCATATCCGCTGCAGGTTGCCGATCTGGCGCGGGTTGCCGGGCTCTCAAGCGCGCGCCTGCATGCACGCTTCATGGCCGAGTGCGGGCAGACACCGATGGATTACATCCGCAGTCGACGATTGCATCTGGCCGTGCAAATGCTCCGCGACACGCTGTTGCCGATGGGCGAAATTGCCAGTCGCGTCGGTTACAGTTCGCAGAGTGCCTTCTCGGCCGCCGTGCTACGCGAGTTCGGCGCATCACCCGGCCAGCTTCGTCGCGACTCCTGCGACAAACGACGATAGTCCGCCGACAGACTTACTGACCTCTACACGCTTAAATGTAGGAGCTGCCGAAGGCTGCGATCTTTTGATGTTGATCGTTCCCACGCTCCGCGTGGGAACGATCAAGCAAGATCAAAAGATCGCAGCCTTCGGCAGCTCCTACAGTGAAATTGTGTCAATGACTGTGATTTAGATAGAAGGATTGCAATGACTCCGCGTACCGCCCTCGGCGCTCTGCACATTGGTGCTTTGATGTTTGGCCTGACCGGCGTGTTCGGCAAACTCGCTGCCGCCTCCCCCGCCGTAATCGTCTTCGGGCGCGCCGCTTTTGCCGTGCTCGCCCTGGCGTTTTTCGCCCGTTTTGCCAGTCAACAGGGCTGGCAAAAACTTCAGGCCGTGGACTGGCGTCGATTGGCCCTCAGCGGCGTGTTGCTGGCCGGGCACTGGGTGAGCTTTTTCATTTCGGTGAAGATCGCCGGCGTCGCCATCGCCACCTTGGGTTTTGCCAGCTTCCCGGCATTCACGGTGATTCTCGAAGGGCTGATCTTCCGCGAACGCATCCGTGCCAATGAAATTCTGCTGGTGGTGCTGGTCAGCATCGGCCTGATTCTGGTGACCCCGGCGTTCGATCTGGGCAGCGGCGCTACCGTCGGTTTGCTTTGGTCGGTGTTGTCCGGGCTGCTGTTCTCGCTGCTGTCGCTGACCAACCGCGCCAGCTCCGGACGCATCCCGGCGGTGCAGGCGGCGCTGTGTCAAAACGTGGTGGTGGCCCTGTGTCTGCTGCCGGTCGCGGCGCCGCAACTGAGCGAAGTGCGCGCGCTGGACTGGTTGTGGATCGCCCTGCTCGGCGTGTTCTGCACCGGCGTCGCCCACAGCCTGTTCGTCGCCAGCCTGGCGGTGATCAAGGCGCGCACGGCGGCGGTAGTGTTCGCGATGGAGCCGGTCTACGGCATCACCATCGCCTGGCTGCTGTTCAATGAAAACCCGACGCCGAAGATGTTGATCGGCGGCGCGTTGATCATTGTCGCCATCGTCGTGTCGGCGCGAATGTCAGGCAATGCCGACAAGAAAACCATCGCCGCCGAGGCCGCGTCTCACTGAGTTCGGTCGTTGTGGCCGAGGTCGCGATCTGGATCGATCTGATCGCGAACTCGCTGTTTCAGCACCTTGGCCTCAGGGAAACCGCCATCGGCCTTGCGCTCCCAAATCTGCACGCCTGCGCAGGTGATGTGAAAGACCCCGCCGGTGCCTGGCACCAACGAGACTTTGCCGAGATCGTCGGCAAACGTGCTGAGCAGTTCCTGCGCCAGCCACGCGGCGCGCAGCAACCACTGGCATTGAGTGCAATAGGTGATGACAACTTCAGCTTTGGCAACGGTCATGTTCGCGGAAACTCCTGAGACAGAGGGCGCCGCTATAATAGCCGGCTTTATCGCTTGCCCCGAGACTCACAATGCGCCGTCTGCTGTTCTGCCTGCTGCTTGGTTTCCTTCCACTCCTGGTTCACGCCAGTGACGCGCCACGGCCGAAAGTCGGCCTGGTGCTGTCCGGCGGCGCGGCGCGCGGGCTGGCGCATATCGGCGTGCTTAAAGCACTGGAAGAGCAAGGCATCAAGATCGATGCGATCGCCGGCACCAGCATGGGCGCGGTGGTCGGCGGCCTGTATGCCTCGGGCTACAAGATTGATGAGCTGGAAAAACTCGCGCTGAACATCGACTGGCAAGCCGCGCTCTCCGATGCCCCGCCGCGCGAAGACGTGCCGTTTCGGCGCAAGCAGGATGACCGCGACTTTCTGGTGAAACAGAAACTCAGCTTCCGCGACGACGGCAGCCTTGGCCTGCCGCTGGGAGTGATTCAGGGCCAGAACCTTGCGCTGCTGCTGGAAAGCCTGCTGGCGCACACCAGTGACACCCGCGATTTCGACAAACTGCCGATCCCGTTCCGCGCCGTCGCCACCGACATTTCCAATGGCGAAAAAGTGGTATTCCGCAAAGGGCATTTGCCTCAGGTGATCCGCGCGAGCATGTCGATCCCGGCCGTGTTCGCCCCGGTCGAACTCGACGGCCGCCTGCTGGTGGACGGTGGCATGACCGACAACATCCCCCTCGATGTGGCACGGCAAATGGGCGTCGACGTGGCCATCGTCGTCGATATCGGCACACCGCTGCGCAACCGCAAGCAGTTGACCACCGTGGTCGACGTATTGAACCAGTCGATTACCCTGATGACTCGCAGCAACTCGGAAGAACAACTGGCGGCGCTGAAATCTTCTGATGTGCTGATCCAGCCGCCGCTGGCGGCATTCGATGCCACCGATTTCGGCAAGGCTCAGGAAATGATCGACGCCGGCTACCGCGCCACCCGAGTTCTCGATGCGCGCCTCGCCGTGCTCAAACCCAAAGAAGCCCAGGACGCCGAGCTCAACGCCGCCCGTTCGCCCGGCCAACGGACGCCGATCATCACCGCGATCCGCGTCGAGAACGACTCGAAAGTCGACGACGATGTGATCCGCTACTACATCCGTCAGCACATCGGCGAGCCCCTCGACCTGGGTCGACTGCACTCGGACATGGGCACCTTGTATGGCCTCGACTACTTCGAACAGGTGCAATACCGCGTAGTGCACAAAGGCCAGGAACACACGCTGGTGATCAGCGCCCGTGGCAAGCGCAGCGGCACCGATTACTTGCGCGTCGGCCTCAACCTGTCAGACGACATGCGTGGCGACAGCGCCTTCAACCTCGGCGCCAGTTATCGCATCAACGGCATCAACCGCCTCGGTGCGGAATGGTTGACCCGGGCGCAGATCGGCGACAAACAGGAGCTGTACACCGAGTTCTATCAGCCGCTGGACGTCGGCTCGCGCTACTTCGTCGCACCGTATGCCTCGTTCGAGGCGCAGAACGTCGACTCGGTGCTCGATAACGACCCGATCGCGCAGTATCGCGTAGAACGTTACGGTTTCGGTCTCAACCTCGGTCGGCAGATCGGCAACAACGGCGAAGTGCGCTTCGGGGTGGGTGAGGCCTGGGGCAAGGCGGATGTGCGCATTGGCGATCAGGATCTGCCGAGCGAGAGTTTCAACGAGGGTTTCTACAGTTTGAAGTACTCGTACGACTCGCTGGACAACGTCTACTTCCCCCACGAAGGCAAGGACGTCAGCCTGACATTCATGCAGTTCGAGCCCGGCCTGGGCTCGGACACACGCTATCGTCAATGGGAGTTCAAACTCGACAAAGCCATGAGTCACGGGCCGGATACGTTGATCCTGGGTGGCCGCTACGGCCGTACGCTGGACGATGCCAATGTCGTGACGTCGAGTTTTCTGCTCGGCGGTGCGCGGCAGTTGTCCGGGTTCCGCGAGGATGCGGTGTCCGGGCAGAACGTCAGCCTGATGCGCGCGGTGTACTACCGCCGGCTGACGCCGCGTTCGTACCTGCCGCTGGACTTCCCGCTGTACGCCGGCGCTTCGCTGGAACGGGGTCGGGCGTGGAACAACGACAATGAATTCGACAGTGGCTACATCAATGCGGCGAGCGTGTTCATCGGCTTCGATACGCCACTGGGGCCGCTGAATTTCAGTTACGGGCTGAATGATGCGAACGAGCAGGCGGTGTACCTCAACCTCGGCCAGACCTTCTGAACTATGTAGGAGCTGCCGCAGGCTGCGATCTTTTTAAGGCAAGATCAAAAGATCGCAGCCTGCGGC
>NZ_RWIL01000053.1:0-53453 GCF_009764635.1 Pseudomonas sp. PB103
GCTCCGGGATCGATCCGGGCGCAGCGCCTACGGTTTGCTTCGCTGCACCTCCTCTCGCTGTGTTTGGCTGCGCCAAACGGTCGCTGCGCTCCCACCCCCGGATCAATCCCTCCACTCAGCCTTCCGATGTCGCCCGTGGATCAAGATCAAAAGCTTCATCCGAGCTAACGCTCATCCCGTGTAGGAGCTGCCGAAGGCTGCGATCTTTTGATCTGCTTTGGCTTTTGATCTTGATTTTTTGCCCCATCGGCAGGCCGAGCGGAGGTATTCATCAGGGGGTAGGCGCGCAGCGCCGTGCGGCGAAGCCGCATACATCGAGAGGAGGTGCAGCGAAGCAAACCGTAGGCGATGCCCCCGGATGGACACCGTAGCGAGGGAACACTGAGCCTCAGCGAAGTGCCGTACGCCAGGGGCAAAGCCTTTTGCTTACTTTTCGCTGGGCCGGCACTCCGGCGTTTGGAAAAGTGAGTCGCTGTAAGAGCGAAACCGCCAGCGGCAGCACCCGCAAAAACGGATATACACCCAACCCTCAAATCCAGTCGGCCCACAGGCCGCTGAGTCCAAACAAACAAAAACGGCCCCTATATAAATAGAGGCCGTTCCCGGTACAACTTAAGACGTTATCGCAAGACAGGTCTTATTTGCGGTCTTCCAGCTTGGTCAGATCACGCGACTCATAACCGGTATACAACTGGCGCGGACGGCCAATCTTGTACGGGCTGGAGAGCATCTCTTTCCAGTGCGAAATCCAGCCAACAGTACGTGCGAGGGCGAAGATCACAGTGAACATGCTGGTAGGAATGCCGATCGCCTTGAGGATAATCCCCGAGTAGAAGTCGACGTTCGGGTACAGCGAGCGTTCGATGAAGTACGGATCGGTCAGGGCGATCTCTTCCAGGCGCATGGCCAGTTCGAGTTGCTTGTCGTCCTTGATGCCCAGTTCCTTCAACACTTCGTCGCAGGTCTGCTTCATCACGGTGGCACGCGGATCGCGGTTTTTGTAAACGCGGTGACCGAAGCCCATCAGTTTGAAAGGATCGTTCTTGTCCTTGGCCTTGGCGATGAACTTGTCGATGTTCGACACATCGCCAATCTCGTCAAGCATGGTCAACACGGCTTCGTTCGCACCGCCGTGGGCAGGGCCCCACAGTGCGGCAATACCGGCGGCGATACAGGCGAACGGGTTGGCACCCGAAGAGCCGGCCAGACGCACGGTGGAGGTCGAAGCGTTCTGCTCGTGGTCGGCGTGGAGGATGAAGATCCGGTCCATGGCCTTGGCGAGCACCGGGCTGATCGGTTTGATCTCGCACGGGGTGTTGAACATCATGTGCAGGAAGTTTTCCGCGTACGTCAGGTCGTTGCGCGGGTACATCATGGGTTGGCCCATGGAGTACTTGTAAACCATCGCTGCCAGGGTCGGCATCTTGGCAACCAGACGGATCGCGGAGATTTCGCGATGCTGCGGGTTATTGATGTCGAGGGAGTCGTGGTAGAAGGCCGAGAGGGCGCCGACTACACCGCACATGACGGCCATTGGGTGGGCGTCGCGACGGAAGCCGTTGAAGAAGGTTTTCAGCTGCTCGTGAACCATGGTGTGGTTTTTCACGGTGCTGACGAACTGGGCCTTCTGTTCTGCGGTCGGCAGTTCGCCGTTGAGCAGCAGATAGCAGGTTTCCAGATAGTCCGACTTTTCAGCCAGCTGTTCGATCGGGTAGCCGCGGTGCAACAGAATGCCGTTGTCGCCGTCAATATAGGTGATCTTCGATTCGCACGAAGCGGTCGACATGAAACCCGGGTCGAAAGTGAAGCGGCCCGTGGCCGTCAGGCCCCGAACATCGATTACATCGGGACCAACGGTGCCGGTTAAAATGGGCAGCTCGACGGGGGCTGCGCCCTCGATGATCAACTGCGCTTTTTTGTCAGCCATGTGGCCTCCTATTTATGCTTGAACCATCAGACAGACCCCCCACGCAGGGCCCGCACCACTATAGTGAGATAAATTCGAATGTCAATTTGCCTAAAGTCTTGCTCCAGAAGGCTTTAAGCGCACTTTTTCCTCGAAATTGACTGCCATTTACGCCTTTTATGCAACTTGTGCAATCAGCTATTGGGGGTAGGTGATTGCGTTGTCATTAGTAGCCTAACTGTCTATACTCGGCCACCGACCGCCAAGGGCTTTTGGGCTTGCTTTCATTGGGGGTCGCATCCCTGGGTGGTGGTTACCTGACCAGTGCACTCCCCAACAACTTTGCCCTGATTGTTAGGGGCTCTTCAGTGTGAAAAAAAAGCCGTGAAAAGCCAACGACCTGTAAACCTAGACCTAAGGACCATCAAACTCCCAGTCACTGCTTACACGTCCATTCTTCACCGTATCTCCGGTGTCATCCTCTTTGTCAGCCTGGCCATCATGCTTTACGCATTGGACAAGTCGCTGAGCTCCGAGGAAGGCTTCGGTCAGGTGAAAGCGTGTCTGACCAGTCCGCTAGCCAAGCTAGTGATTTGGGGCATCCTGTCCGCTCTGCTGTATCACTTGGTAGCCGGTGTGCGCCATTTGATCATGGACATGGGCATCGGTGAGACGCTGGAAGGCGGCAAACTGGGCTCGAAAATCGTTATCGCCGTTTCCGTGGTGGTAATCGTTCTGGCAGGAGTTTGGATATGGTAACTAACGTCACGAACCTGTCGCGTTCGGGCCTCTATGACTGGATGGCGCAACGTGTGTCTGCGGTCGTTCTCGCGGCTTACTTCATCTTTCTGATCGGATACGTCGTGGCCCACCCTGGCCTCGAGTACGCCCAGTGGCATGAACTGTTCGCCCACAACGGGATGCGTATTTTCAGCCTCCTGGCCCTTGTTGCCCTCGGCGCTCACGCCTGGGTCGGCATGTGGACCATTGCGACCGACTACCTGACGCCAATGGCGTTCGGCAAGTCCGCAACGGCGATACGTTTCCTTTTCCAGGCAGTATGCGGCGTTGCGATGTTCGCTTACTTCGTCTGGGGTGTGCAGATTCTCTGGGGTATCTGAGTCATGGCTAACATTCCAACGATTTCTTTCGACGCCATCATTATTGGTGGTGGCGGTGCCGGCATGCGCGCTGCGCTGCAACTGGCGCAGGGCGGTCACAAGACTGCCGTGATCACCAAGGTTTTCCCGACCCGTTCGCACACTGTATCCGCTCAGGGCGGCATCACTTGCGCAATCGCGTCCGCTGACCCGAACGATGACTGGCGCTGGCACATGTACGATACCGTCAAGGGTTCCGACTACATCGGTGACCAGGACGCTATCGAATACATGTGTCAGGAAGGCCCGGCTGCTGTTTATGAGCTGGACCACATGGGCATGCCGTTTTCGCGTACCGAACAGGGCCGCATCTATCAGCGTCCGTTCGGCGGTCAGTCCAAGGACTACGGCAAAGGCGGGCAGGCTGCCCGTACGTGCGCCGCTTCCGACCGTACCGGTCACGCACTGCTGCACACCCTTTATCAGGGCAACCTGAAAGCCGGTACCACGTTCCTGAACGAGTACTACGCTGTCGATCTGGTGAAAAACCAGGAAGGCGACTTCGTCGGTGTGATCGCGATCTGCATCGAAACCGGCGAAACCACCTACATCCGCGCCAAGGCCACCGTATTGGCTACCGGCGGTGCAGGTCGTATCTACGCGTCCACCACCAACGCCCTGATCAACACCGGTGACGGCGTCGGCATGGCTCTGCGTGCTGGCGTGCCGGTACAAGACATCGAAATGTGGCAGTTCCACCCGACCGGCATCGCCGGCGCCGGTGTACTGGTGACCGAAGGTTGCCGTGGTGAGGGTGGTTACCTGATCAACAAGCACGGCGAGCGTTTCATGGAGCGTTATGCTCCGAACGCCAAAGACCTTGCCGGTCGTGACGTGGTTGCTCGCTCGATGGTTAAAGAAATCATCGCCGGCAACGGTTGCGGTCCGAATGGCGACCACGTACTGCTCAAACTCGACCACCTGGGCGAGGAAGTGCTGCACAGCCGTCTGCCAGGCATCTGCGAACTGTCGAAGACTTTCGCACACGTTGACCCGGTTGTTGCGCCGGTTCCGGTTGTTCCGACTTGCCACTATATGATGGGCGGCGTTGCCACCAACATTCATGGTCAGGCGATCACCCAGGACGCTGAAGGCGTCGACAAGATCATCCCGGGCCTGTTCGCTGTAGGCGAAGTGGCTTGCGTATCGGTTCACGGTGCCAACCGTCTGGGCGGCAACTCGCTGCTCGACCTGGTGGTATTCGGCCGCGCTGCCGGCCTGCACCTGGAAAAGGCGCTGACCGACGGCATTGAATACGACGACGCTACCGAAGCCGACATCGAAGCTGCCCTGTCGCGTCTGAACGCGCTGAACAGCCGTACTGATGGCGAAGACGTGGCAACCCTGCGTCGCGAGCTGCAGAACTGCATGCAGAACTATTTCGGTGTATTCCGTACTGGCGAATACATGCAGAAAGGTATTGCTCAGCTTGCTGACCTGCGTACCCGCATCGCCAACGTGAAAATCAACGATAAGTCGCAGGCGTTCAACACTGCCCGTATCGAAGCGCTGGAACTGCAGAACCTGCTGGAAGTGGCTGAAGCTACCGCCATCGCCGCTGAAGTCCGCAAAGAGTCGCGCGGTGCTCACGCCCGTGAAGACTTCGAAGACCGTGACGACGAAAACTGGCTGTGCCACACCCTGTACTTCCCGGGTGACAAGCGCGTCACCAAGCGTGCCGTGAACTTCTCGCCGAAGACTGTTCCGACTTTTGAACCTAAGATTCGGACTTATTAAGGGTGGCCGCCATGTTGCAAGTCAGCGTTTATCGTTACAACCCTGATCAGGACGCCGCGCCGTTCATGCAGGAATTCCAGATCGATACCGGTGGTAAAGATCTGATGGTGCTGGACGTACTGGCCCTGATCAAAGAGCAGGACGAGGGTTTCTCCTATCGTCGCTCTTGCCGTGAAGGTGTTTGCGGCTCCGACGGCATGAACATCAACGGCAAGAACGGTCTGGCGTGCATCACGCCGCTGTCTGCCGTTGTAAAAGGTAACAAGTTGATCGTTCGTCCGCTGCCAGGTTTGCCGGTTATCCGTGACCTGGTCGTCGATATGAGCATCTTCTACAAGCAATACGAGAAGGTGAAGCCTTACCTGCAGAACGACACGCCGGCTCCGGCCATCGAGCGTCTGCAGTCGCCAGAAGAGCGCGAAAAGCTCGACGGTCTGTACGAGTGCATCCTGTGCGCTTGCTGCTCGACCTCTTGCCCGTCCTTCTGGTGGAACCCGGACAAGTTCCTGGGTCCAGCTGCACTGCTGCAAGCTTATCGCTTCCTGGCAGACAGCCGTGACACCAAGACTACCGAGCGTCTGGCTTCACTCGATGACCCGTTCAGCGTTTTCCGCTGCCGGGGCATCATGAACTGCGTCAACGTATGTCCGAAAGGCCTGAACCCGACTAAGGCCATCGGTCACATCCGTAACATGTTGCTTTCGAGCGGCGTGTGATTCAGCTGCTGTAACCGCTGTGCCGTAGAGGCTGTGGCGCGGGCTTCAACCCGCGTCATGGCTATAACCAGAGCAGTAGCCACAAGCTGCCGCTCTTATTTTGAAGAAATGAGACAAGCAGGGGCATCCGGGCTGGTACCCGGACTATCAGTGTGATCCTAAGTGGCTTGTTTTAGTCGCTGCATTCGGACTTCTGCAAGTTTGCTCGGTGTCGACATCGATGGTGTTCCCCTAACCGAGGGTGACCAAGCATGCAAGAAAGCGTGATGCAGCGCATGTGGAACAGCGCCTACCTTTCAGGTGGAAACGCTGCCTATGTGGAAGAGCTTTATGAGCTCTACCTGCACGACCCTAACGCTGTGCCAGAAGAGTGGCGCACCTACTTTCAGAAGTTGCCCGCCGACGGCAACTCTGCCACTGATGTTTCGCACTCCACAATTCGCGATCATTTCGTGCTGCTGGCAAAGAACCAGCGCCGCGCCCAACCGGTTTCCGCCGGCAGCGTGAGCAGTGAGCACGAGAAGAAGCAAGTTGAAGTGCTGCGATTGATCCAGGCCTACCGTATGCGTGGCCACCAGGCAGCCCAGCTTGACCCGCTGGGGCTGTGGCAGCGTCCTGCACCTGCAGACCTGTCGATCAATCATTACGGCTTGACCAATGCCGATCTTGATACGACCTTCCGTGCCGGCGACCTGTTCATCGGCAAAGAGGAAGCGAGCCTACGCGAAATTCACGAAGCGTTGCAGCAGACATATTGCCGCACCATCGGCGCTGAATTTACGCACATCACCGATTCCGAGCAGCGCCAGTGGTTCCAGCAGCGTCTGGAAAGCGTGCGTGGTCGTCCGACGTACTCCGCCGACATCAAGAGCCACCTGCTTGAGCGCGTGACTGCCGGTGAAGGCCTGGAAAAATACCTGGGCACCAAATACCCGGGCACCAAGCGTTTCGGTCTGGAAGGCGGCGAAAGCCTGATTCCGATGCTCGACGAACTGATCCAGCGTTCCGGTTCCTACGGCACCAAGGAAGTCGTCATCGGCATGGCCCACCGTGGCCGTCTGAACGTACTGGTCAACACCTTCGGCAAGAACCCGCGCGAGCTGTTCGACGAGTTCGAAGGCAAGAAGAAGGTCGAGCTGGGTTCCGGTGACGTTAAATACCACCAGGGCTTCTCGTCCAACGTGATGACCGCCGGCGGTGAAGTTCACCTGGCCATGGCGTTCAACCCGTCCCACCTGGAAATCGTTTCCCCGGTGGTAGAAGGTTCGGTGCGCGCCCGTCAGGATCGTCGTAACGACCCGACCGGTGAGAAGGTTCTGCCGATCTCCATCCACGGTGACGCTGCTTTCGCAGGTCAGGGCGTGGTCATGGAAACCTTCCAGATGTCGCAGACCCGCGGTTTCAAGACCGGCGGTACCGTGCACATCGTGATCAACAACCAGGTTGGTTTCACCATCAGCAACCCGCTGGACTCGCGTTCCACCGAGTACGCCACCGACGTTGCGAAGATGATCCAGGCGCCGATCCTCCATGTGAATGGTGATGATCCGGAAGCCGTGCTGTTCGTGACCCAGCTGGCCATCGACTACCGCATGCAGTTCAAGCGTGACGTGGTGATCGACCTGGTCTGCTACCGTCGTCGCGGCCACAACGAAGCTGACGAGCCAAGCGGCACCCAGCCTCTGATGTATCAGCAGATCACCAAGCAGCGCACCACCCGTGAGCTGTACGCTGATCGTCTGACCCAGGGCGGTGTGCTCGACGCTGAGCGTGTTCAGGCGAAAGTCGACGAATACCGCAACGCGCTGGACAACGGTCTGCACGTAGTGAAATCGCTGGTCAAAGAGCCGAACAAAGAGTTGTTCGTGGACTGGCGTCCGTATCTGGGCCACGCCTGGACTGCGCGTCACGACACGCGTTTCGATCTGAAGACCCTGCAAGAACTGTCCGCCAAGCTGCTGGAAATTCCGGACGGCTTCGTGGTTCAGCGTCAGGTTGCGAAGATCTACGAAGACCGTCAGAAAATGCAAGCCGGCGGCCTGCCGATCAACTGGGGTTACGCCGAAACCATGGCGTACGCGACCCTGGCGTTTGAAGGTCACCCGATTCGCATGACTGGTCAGGACATCGGCCGCGGTACGTTCTCGCACCGTCACGCTGTGCTGCACAACCAGAAAGACGCGGGCACCTACATTCCGCTGGCGCACTTGTACGACGGTCAGCCACGCTTTGACCTGTACGACTCGTTCCTGTCGGAAGAAGCGGTACTGGCATTCGAATACGGTTACTCGACCACCACGCCAGACGCGCTGGTGATCTGGGAAGCCCAGTTCGGCGACTTCGCCAACGGTGCACAGGTTGTGATCGACCAGTTCATCACCAGCGGCGAGCACAAGTGGGGCCGTCTCTGCGGTCTGACCATGCTGCTGCCACACGGTTACGAAGGTCAGGGCCCTGAGCACAGCTCGGCACGTCTTGAGCGTTACCTGCAGCTGTGCGCCGAGCACAACATTCAGGTAGCGGTACCGACCACGCCAGCACAGATCTACCACTTGCTGCGTCGTCAGGTGATTCGTCCGCTGCGCAAACCGTTGATCGTGCTGACGCCGAAGTCGCTGCTGCGCCACAAGCTGGCCATCTCGACCCTGGAAGATCTGGCCGAAGGTTCGTTCCAGACCGTGATCCCGGAAATCGATACTCTGGACCCGAAAAAGGTCGAGCGTGTGGTTCTGTGTAGCGGCAAGGTCTACTACGACCTGCTGGAAAAACGCCGTGCCGAAGGCCGTGAAGATATTGCCATCGTGCGTATCGAGCAGCTGTACCCATTCCCTGAGGACGACTTGAAAGAAGTCCTGGCTCCGTACACCAACGTCAAAAATGCCGTTTGGTGTCAGGAAGAGCCGATGAACCAGGGCGCCTGGTACTGCAGCCAACACCACTTGCGTCGCAGCATCGGGAACCTCGACAAGTCTCTCGTACTTGAGTACGCGGGCCGTGAGGCTTCTGCTGCACCTGCTTGTGGTTACGCATCGATGCACGCCGAGCAGCAGGAAAAACTCCTGCAAGCCGCGTTTACCATTTAATGCCTTCGCGCACCTGAAACCGAATTAAGGAACTACAGATAATGGCTATCGAGATCAAAGCCCCCACTTTCCCGGAATCGGTTGCCGATGGCACCGTTGCCACCTGGCACAAACAACCGGGCGACGCCGTCAAGCGTGACGACCTGATCGTCGACATCGAAACTGACAAAGTCGTACTGGAAGTTCTGGCTACCGCCGACGGCGTGCTGGGCGCAATCGTCAAGAACGAAGGCGACACCGTTCTGTCCGACGAAGTGCTGGGCTCCATCGAAGCGGGCGGCGCTGCTGCCGCTGCTCCAGCCGCCGCTGCTGCTCCGGCCGCTGCCGCTGCTCCAGCTGCTGCTGAAGGCGAAGACGATCCTGTTGCTGCTCCTGCTGCGCGCAAGCTGGCTGAAGAAAACGGCATCAACATCGCTTCCGTTGCCGGCACCGGCAAAGGCGGTCGTGTGACCAAGGAAGACGTAGTCGCTGCTGTTGCTGCCAAGAAAGCCGCTCCGGCTGCCGCGCCTGCCAAAGCTGCTGCTCCTTCGGCCGCCGCTCCTGTGTTCGCCGCTGGCGACCGCATCGAGAAACGCGTACCGATGACCCGCGTGCGCGCCACCGTGGCCAAGCGTCTGGTTGAAGCTCAGTCGAACATGGCGATGCTGACCACTTTCAACGAAGTCGACATGACTGAAGTCATGGCCCTGCGTTCGAAGTACAAAGACCTGTTCGAGAAGTCGCACAACGGCGTACGCCTGGGCTTCATGTCGTTCTTCGTCAAGGCTGCTACCGAAGCGCTGAAACGCTTCCCGGCTGTCAACGCTTCGATCGACGGCGCTGACATCGTTTACCACGGCTACGCTGACATCGGCGTTGCCGTTTCCAGCGACCGTGGCCTGGTTGTTCCGGTTCTGCGTAACGCCGAACTGATGAGCCTGGCTGAAATCGAAGGCGGCATCGCAACATTCGGCAAAAAAGCCCGTGACGGCAAACTGTCGATGGACGAGATGACCGGTGGTACCTTCACCATCACCAACGGTGGTACCTTCGGTTCGATGATGTCGACCCCGATCGTCAACCCGCCGCAGGCAGCGATTCTGGGCATGCACAACATCATCCAGCGTCCTATGGCCATCAACGGTCAGGTCGTTATCCGTCCGATGATGTACCTGGCACTGTCCTACGATCACCGTCTGATCGATGGCAAAGAAGCTGTGACCTTCCTGGTGACCATCAAGAACCTGCTGGAAGATCCGGCGCGTCTGTTGCTGGATATCTAAAAAACAGCGGCAAGCTTCAAGTTTCAAGCCACAAGCTCAAAGCGAGCGGGGTGGGCTTGGAGCTTGTCGCTTGCGGCTTGTAGCTTTATTGCTAAAGAGGATTTTTTGAATGTCGCAGAAATTTGACGTAGTAGTGATCGGTGCTGGCCCTGGTGGCTACGTGGCTGCCATCAAGGCGGCGCAGCTGGGTCTGACCACTGCCTGCATCGAGAAGTACACCGACGCTGAAGGCAAGCAAGCTCTGGGCGGCACCTGCCTGAACGTGGGCTGCATTCCTTCCAAGGCACTGCTCGACAGCTCCTGGAAATACAAGGAAGCGAAAGAAAGCTTCAACGTTCACGGTATCTCGACCGGCGAAGTCAAAATGGACGTCGCTGCGATGGTTGGCCGCAAGGCTGGCATCGTCAAGAACCTGACCGGCGGCGTAGCCACCCTGTTCAAGGCCAACGGCGTTACTTCGATCCAGGGCCACGGCAAACTGCTGGCTGGCAAGAAAGTCGAAGTCACCAAGCCAGACGGCTCGGTTGAAATCATCGAAGCTGAAAACGTGATCCTGGCTCCAGGTTCGCGCCCGATCGACATTCCACCGGCTCCGGTTGATCAGAACGTCATCGTCGATTCGACTGGCGCTCTGGAATTCCAGACCGTACCTAAGCGTCTGGGCGTGATCGGCGCTGGCGTGATCGGCCTGGAACTGGGTTCGGTGTGGTCGCGTCTGGGTTCGGAAGTGGTTGTCCTCGAAGCACTGGACACTTTCCTGATGGCAGCGGACACCGCTGTTTCCAAGGAAGCGCTGAAAACCCTGACCAAACAGGGTCTGGACATCAAACTGGGCGCTCGCGTAACCGGCTCGAAAGTGAATGGCGACGAAGTCGTTGTGAACTACACCGATGCCAACGGCGAACAGACCATCACTTTCGACAAGCTGATCGTAGCCGTTGGTCGCCGTCCGGTGACCACTGATCTGTTGGCTTCCGACAGCGGCGTGACCCTCGACGAGCGCGGTTTCGTGCACGTTGACGATCACTGCGCGACCACCGTTCCGGGCGTTTTCGCCATTGGTGACGTGGTTCGCGGCATGATGCTGGCGCACAAAGCTTCGGAAGAAGGCATCATGGTTGTCGAGCGCATCAAGGGCCACAAAGCCCAGATGAACTATGACCTGATCCCTTCGGTTATTTATACTCACCCGGAAATCGCGTGGGTTGGCAAAACCGAGCAGGCCTTGAAAGCTGAAGGCGTTGAAGTTAACGTCGGCACCTTCCCGTTCGCCGCATCCGGCCGTGCCATGGCCGCCAACGATACCGGTGGTTTCGTCAAGGTCATCGCTGATGCCAAGACTGACCGCGTATTGGGCGTGCACGTGATTGGCCCGAGCGCTGCAGAACTGGTTCAGCAGGGCGCGATCGGTATGGAATTCGGCACCAGCGCTGAAGACCTGGGCATGATGGTTTTCTCCCATCCGACCCTGTCTGAAGCTTTGCACGAAGCTGCTTTGGCGGTGAATGGCGGCGCCATCCACATTGCCAACCGCAAAAAGCGTTAACAGACAATAAGAAACCACGGCGGTAACGGCCCGTCGTGAGCCTTGCGAGCAAGTCTCACCGCGGAATGTCCGCTGGACGCAGTCTTGCGTAGCTCAGCTACGCAAGCAGCAGTCACAGGTGGCGCGGCACTCAATCGAGCGCAGCGCCGAATGCGCAGTACCTAACGAAGACGGTAAAAAGCATGAATCTTCACGAGTATCAGGGTAAGCAGCTGTTCGCTGAATACGGCCTGCCAGTTTCCACTGGTTACGCAGTAGACACCCCGGAAGCAGCAGCAGAAGCTTGCGACAAAATCGGCGGCAGTGAGTGGGTTGTCAAAGCCCAGGTCCACGCTGGTGGTCGCGGTAAAGCGGGCGGCGTCAAGCTGGTTCGCAGCAAAGAAGACGCCAAAGCCTTCGCACAGCAGTGGCTGGGCAAGCGTCTGGTGACTTACCAGACTGACGCCAATGGCCAGCCAGTCACCAAGATCCTGGTTGAATCGTGCACTGATATCGCTAAAGAGCTGTACCTGGGCGCTGTCGTTGACCGTTCGAGCCGTCGCATCGTGTTCATGGCTTCCACCGAAGGTGGCGTGGACATCGAGAAAATCGCTCACGACACTCCAGAAAAAATTCTCAAGGCCACTATCGATCCACTGGTTGGCGCTCAGCCATTCCAGGGTCGCGAGCTGGCATTCCAGCTGGGTCTGGAAGGCAAGCAGGTTGCTCAGTTCGCCAAGATCTTCGTAGGTCTGGCCAAGCTGTTCAAGGATCACGACCTGGCTCTGCTGGAAGTGAACCCGCTGGTGATCAAGGCTGACGGCGATCTGCACTGCCTGGACGCCAAGATCAACATCGACGCCAACGCAATGTACCGTCAGCCTAAGCTGAAGACTTTCCACGATCCGTCGCAAGACGATCCGCGCGAAGCGCACGCTGCCAAGTTCGAACTGAACTACGTAGCGCTGGAAGGTAACATCGGCTGCATGGTCAACGGTGCTGGCCTGGCCATGGGTACCATGGACATCGTCAACCTGCATGGCGGCAAGCCAGCCAACTTCCTCGACGTAGGTGGTGGCGCTACCAAAGAACGCGTAACTGAAGCGTTCAAGATCATCCTGTCCGACACCAACGTCGCTGCAGTATTGGTCAACATCTTCGGCGGCATCGTTCGCTGCGACATGATTGCCGAAGGCATCATCGGCGCTGTGAAAGAAGTCGGCGTGAAAATCCCGGTTGTTGTTCGCCTTGAAGGCAACAACGCTGAGCTGGGCGCTAAAGTACTGGCAGAAAGCGGTTTGAACATCATCGCTGCTACCAGCCTGACCGACGCTGCTCAACAAGTTGTCAAAGCTGCGGAGGGCAAATAATGAGCGTCCTGATCAATAAAGACACCAAAGTTATCTGCCAGGGTATTACCGGTTCGCAAGGTAGTTTCCACACCCAGCAAGCCATCGAATACGGCACCAAGATGGTTGGTGGTGTTACGCCTGGCAAAGGCGGCACCGAGCACCTGGGTCTGCCAGTGTTCAACACCGTTAAAGACGCAGTAGCGGCCACTGGCGCTACCGCCAGCGTGATCTACGTTCCGGCTCCTTTCTGCAAAGATTCGATCCTGGAAGCGGCATTCGGCGGCATCAAGCTGATCGTCTGCATCACCGAAGGCATTCCTACCCTGGACATGCTGGATGCCAAAGTAGTTTGCGACGATCTGGGCATTGTCCTGATCGGCCCTAACTGCCCAGGCGTGATCACCCCAGGCGAATGCAAGATCGGCATCATGCCAGGTCACATTCACTTGCCAGGCAAGGTCGGTATCGTTTCGCGTTCCGGCACCCTGACCTACGAAGCTGTGAAGCAGACTACTGACGCCGGTTTCGGTCAGTCGACTTGCGTCGGCATCGGTGGTGACCCGATCCCGGGTTCGAACTTCATCGACATCCTGAAGCTGTTCCAGGAAGACCCGAAGACCGAAGCGATCGTAATGATCGGTGAGATCGGCGGTTCGGCTGAAGAAGAAGCGGCTGCCTACATCAAGGCACACGTGACCAAGCCGGTTGTTTCCTACATCGCTGGTGTGACTGCTCCTCCGGGCAAGCGCATGGGCCATGCTGGCGCAATCATCTCTGGCGGCAAAGGCACTGCAGACGAGAAATTCGCTGCACTGCAAGACGCAGGCGTTAAAACCGTGCGTTCGCTGGCAGACATCGGCAAGGCCCTGGCCGAGCTGACCGGTTGGGCTGTCAAGTAAGCCTCGCGCTTAGCTGACGCTTCACCAAACAAAGGCCACCTTCGGGTGGCCTTTGTCGTTTCTGCAGATCAGAAGATCAAAAGATCGCAGCCTTCGGCAGCTCCTACAGGGATGATGGTTGCCGGCCATGAATGCATTCCGACCGTTCGCCCTGAAAATGCAATTCCATGTAGGAGCTGCCGCAGGCTGCGATCTTTTGATCTTTGCCATCCCAACGAAAAATAGATACGTAAACGCGACACAAAAACGTCGCGTATCGGATAGTTCGCCCTCTAACAGTGCGTTTGTAAGCCAAATTCGTTAGGCTAGCAGCCATTTTTGCGTCTGCCGCCCACAAGGCATGCAACGCGCTTTAAGGGTCAGTCCCATACGGATCGACAGCATTTCCCTAATTACACAGGGCAATCCCCCTCTAAATTCCGATTCAGTAGTGTGGTATTACCTTAATGAAAGTTTTGAAAGGTCAGGACATCCTGGCACTTGGCTTTATGACATTTGCCCTGTTCGTTGGGGCTGGCAACATTATCTTCCCGCCTATCGTTGGCTTGCAGGCCGGACCTCACGTCTGGATGGCCGCACTGGGCTTCCTGATCACCGCAGTGGGTCTGCCGGTGATCACTGTCGTTGCACTGGCCAAGGTCGGTGGGGCGATGGACGCGCTGAGCAGCCCGATCGGCAAGGTCGCCGGCGGCATTCTGGCGGCTGCATGCTACCTGGCGGTCGGCCCGTTGTTCGCCACCCCGCGTACCGCGACCGTTTCGTTTGAAGTGGGCCTGGCGCCGCTGACTGGCGAAAGCCCGCTGGCGCTGTTCCTCTACAGCTCGGTGTACTTCCTGCTGGTGTTCTTCATTTCGCTCTACCCT
The DNA here is from genome assembly GCF_009764635.1 of Pseudomonas sp. PB103. Lineage (NCBI taxonomy): Bacteria > Pseudomonadati > Pseudomonadota > Gammaproteobacteria > Pseudomonadales > Pseudomonadaceae > Pseudomonas > Pseudomonas sp. PB103. The sequence goes on from NZ_RWIL01000053.1 coordinate 14,504, forward strand.
GGGCGTTTGCTCGACACCGTCGGCCGTTTCCTCGCGCCGCTGAAGATCATCGCGCTGGCAGTGCTGGGTATCGCTGCATTCGCCTTGCCGGCCGGTGACATCGGCCAAGGCACGCCGGAATACGTCGCGGCGCCGTTCTCCCAAGGGTTCATCAATGGTTACTTGACCATGGATACCCTCGGCGCGTTGGTGTTCGGCATCGTCATCGTTAACGCTATTCGCTCCCGTGGCGTCGAGTCGCCGAAGCTGATCACCCGTTACGCGATCATCGCTGGCCTGATCGCCGGTGTCGGTCTGGCGCTGGTGTATGTCAGCCTGTTCCGCCTCGGCTCCGGCAGCCATGAAGTGGCCGTCGGTGCAACCAACGGTGCAGCGGTATTGCACGCTTACGTACAGCACACCTTCGGTTCGCTGGGCAGCGGTTTCCTCGCGGTGCTGATCTCGCTGGCCTGCCTGGTAACGGCGGTCGGCCTGACCTGCGCCTGTGCCGAATACTTCAGCCGCGTGCTGCCGCTGTCGTACAAGACCCTGGTGATCATCCTTGCAGCGTTCTCGTTGCTGGTATCCAACCTCGGCCTGACCAAGCTGATCGCCTTCTCCATTCCGGTGCTGACGGCGATTTACCCGCCATGCATCGTGCTGGTGGCGCTGAGCTTCTGCAAAGACTTCTGGCATGAACACGGGCGTATTCTCGGCCCGGTGATGCTGGTGTCGTTCCTGTTCGGCAGTATTGATGCGCTGAAAGGCGCCGGTCTGGCTGACTGGATGCCGACGCAGCTGTCGCACCTGCCGCTGAGCGAGCAGGGCCTGGCGTGGCTGGTGCCGTGCGTGATGACCCTGGTGGTTGCAGTGGTTTGCGATCGCCTGCTGGGCAAGCGCAGCGAAGCGGTTGCCTGACGTTGGCTGACCCGCCACAAGCGGGTCTTCAGCGCTTAAACAGAAATGCCCCGTATCAAACGATACGGGGCATTTTTTATGCGCGTCAGGCAGTGTCTTTTTCCCTGAACCAACGTCGAAGGGTTGCATCGCTTTTTGTAGGAGTAGAGCTTGCTCGCGAAAGCGATCTGACATTCAACATTGATGTCGACAGAAACGCCGCTTTCGCGAGCAAGCTTTGCTCCTACAAGGTCACGTATTCAAGGGAATTGCATGTCGTTCATCCAGGCCAATCTGATCCACTTGCTCGCCGCGTGCTGGTTTGTCATCTGCTGGGGCGGTTACACCCGTTATGCCTCCTGGAAAGGCCGCGACACCGCGTGCCTGGCCAGCGTGCTGCACTTGTACCGCGAAGACTGGATGCGCCGCATGCTGCTGCGTGACAACCGCATCGCCGACGCCAGCGTGATCGGCAATCTGGAGCGCAACGCCTCGTTCTTCGCCTCCAGTACGTTGATCATCCTCGCCGGCATTCTCACCGTACTCGGCGCATCCGAGCGCGCGGTGTCGTTGCTCGCAGACATTCCGATGGTGCAGCAAGCATCGCAAGGCATGTCAGAGATCAAGCTGCTGTGCCTGGCGATGGTGTTCGTCTACGCGTTCTTCACCTTCAGCTGGTGCATGCGTCAGTACAACTTCGCGGCGGTGCTGGTCGGTTCGGCACCGATGATCGGTGAGCGGCATGTCTCCGAGCAGGAACGCAAGGCGTTCGCTGCGCGGGCGGCGCGGGTGATTTCGATGGCGGCCAACCAGTTCAACTTCGGCCTGCGCTCCTACTACTTCGGCATGACCATGCTGGCGTGGTTCGTCAGCCCATGGCTGTTCATGTTGATGAGCGCCGGTGTGGTGTTGGTGCTGTACCGACGCGAGTTTCATTCCGACGTTCTCGATGTGATGGTCTATACCCCTACAGAAGCCCCCATTTCCGAGACAAACAAAGAGGTCGTTTGATGAGTATTCCGTTCTGGTGTGTGTTTATCAGTGCATTGTTGATTTATATCGCGCGCATGCCGGTGGGCAAGGCGATGAAAGAGCAGGGCGGCTACAACAATCACCTGCCGCGCCAGCAACAGGCGCAACTGACCGGTTACGGCGCGCGGGCGCTGGCGGCGCACCAGAACAGCATCGAGGCATTCATTCTGTTTGCGGTGGGTGTGCTGATGGCGCACACCACCCAAACGGCGGGATGGTTGATCGATACATTGGCGATCGTCTTTGTCATCGCGCGAATCATCTATTTGTGGTTCTACCTCGCCGATCTGCCCAAATTGCGCAGTCTGGTGTGGCTGGTCGGTCTGGTGTGTTCGTTGTTGCTGATGGTCAGTCCGACGTTCAGAACGGTATTGCTCTGAGCGAAGAGCTGCCGGCCAGACAGGCTATTGGGCATCAGCCGAGTGTCGTTGTAACCTCCGGCGTCGGTTTTTCATGGAAGGCAGTTCTTGAACGGATTTCAACCGCGTAAATCACCCTTGCGCCGATTCGGCGGGTGGATAGGGGCGCTAATGCTGGGGACTGCGCTAGTGCAGGCTGCGCCATCCCCCCAACCAGAGGTGCCCGGGGCAAAGCGCCTGGGCGATTTCCTCATTCGCCCGGCGCAAAACAGTCTGTATGGTCCGGGGCCGCACTACACCATCGTGTTTCGCTCGCAGGAGTACTGGCCTTTCGGCGTGAACGTCGTCAAGGGTGTGCGGCCGATCCAGGCGCAACATGAAGGCCAGCCGATGCTTCTGGCGATCACTTCACGCGCCGACAGCGTCGGCACACTGCTGATCAGCGTGCAAAACGGCACGCCGCTGTCACGCCTGCTCAGCCCGCTCCAGGATGAAAATTTTCCCGACTGGGGTGTGCCGCAACCCGGTCGTGAGGACCTGTTGCTGTTCGCCGAATCAGGCCTCGCGCTGGATACTCGAACCGGTGAGGTGTTGTGGTTCGACACCGCCGTCAAAGGCAGCGGTTACCGGGTTGTCGGGACGCTGATGTCGGTGTCTCCCGACAATAAGGTGGCCGCGTATCTGCGCTTCAAGGAAATACTGGTGGCCGGGCGCGAGGACGGCCTTGTAGCCGCTTATAAATTGCCGGCCGATGCCAATGTCGGTGAATTGGCCGACATCTTCAAAAGCGCTTATGCGCAAGCGGCCCAGGCGATCAAGGATGGCGTGCCCCACGTTAATAATCACCGACAGGCTCGGGACATGCAGATTGCCTGGTTTGCACAGCGCTTCCATTGGCAGGCCAAAAACGACTCATGGGAACTGATTGGCCGCGGCCTCGGTCCCGCATTACCTCTTTCCGAGCGTTGAGCCTGATGAACAATTCACGGTCTGGTGACGGCCTCTTGCTGTTGATGGCAATGGCGGCATCGCTGGGAGGTTGCGTGAGTGACAATGGCGCAACCGACAGAGAGTTTCTCTCGGAGAATCTGGATGCCAGCAAGGCGCTGCTGACGTTTGACGTCGAGTTCGCGCTGGCCCCGGATTACCAGCCATTGCAGAATAAATTTCACGGCGATGAGCGCATCACTTACGGCGGTATCCCGCACATCGAAGTGCCTTATTTTCAGAAAGGCCTGAACGTCAAACAGGGTCTGACCGGGCTGCCCTACATCCTGCCCATTCCCTACCCGAAAGCCGGGATTGAAAATGGCCGCAGCGATTTCAAGGTATTCGGCCAGCGTCTGGATGAACAACGCTATCGTTTTGTCGTGCCGACGAAATCAATGTGGAACAGTGGCCATACCTTCGCGTTGTTGTTTGAACGTCGTAAGCGGCATGAAACGATCACGTTTCGCTTTGACGACAAGACGTCCTGTGCAACGTCTTTGAACGTGACAACGCCGCAGTACGGTTATGCACTCTCTGTCAGTGCCAAGTTCAATAACGACATGGGTTGTTTGAAAGTGTGTGATGGACGACCGGGGTATCCTGGGGACTGTGCCTTTCAGCCGCCGCCAACTAGTGGCGGGTAACGCTGACCTGGCAATAAATCACAGGCAAAAGAAAACCCGCACTAGGCGGGTTTTCTTTTTTCTGCAGCAAAAAGCGAGTTATTGCTTCTTGGCAGCTTCGTCTTGCGCAGCAGCGTTCGATTCAGCCTGAGCTTTGGCAGCTTCGGCGTTTTCTTTCGCAGCGTCGTTCACTTTATCCTGAGCTTTGTTCATGTCTTGCTGAGCTTGTTCAGCATGTTGGTTGGCATCTTGAGCTTTGTCCTCGGATTTTTTATCGCAGGCAGCGAGACCGAGGGAAGCGGTCAACATCAAGGCAATAGCTAAAGTCTTACGCATGGGGTGTTTCTCCTTATGGAAAATAACTACTGGCCTTAAGAGCTTGGCGCTGAGGGTTAAGTTCCTCATTTCTTTCAGATATATAAGTTTGTTTTTACCGGGAACTTTTGCTGTATTGCTCACTACTGGCAATTGGCTCTAACGAGAGTAATTATCAAATGTCCGAAAACCCCGTTTTTGAGCGCGCGACGCGATTTTTATCGGCACTGCGTCATTGCCAGGTGCTCGGCTTAGCGGTGCACAGTGCTTCTGCGGAAGGGCTCACGGTGATCTTGCCGTACAGTGAAAAAATCGTCGGCAACCCCCAGACGGGTGTCATTCACGGCGGCGCGATTACTGCATTGATGGACACCGCCTGCGGGATGTCGACCCTGTGCGTGTTGCCGGAGTTCGAAGTCTGTCCAACGCTCGATCTACGCATCGACTATATGCATGCCGCTGAACCGAACAAAGACGTCTATGGTTTCGCCCAATGCTATCGGGTGACTACTGATGTGATCTTTGCCCGTGGTTTCGCCTATCAGGACGATCCCGAACAGCCCATCGCCCATGTCGTCGGTACCTTCATGCGTATGGCCAAAGGCCTTAAAGGCACCAAAGGCTTCGGCGGCGTGATAAAGGGAGCAGGGCAATGAGCGATGACCTCAAGCAGCAACTGCAGCAAGCTCATCAGCAGGGCGACTACGCGCCGTTGTTGCAATTGATCCCTTACGCCGGTTTGATCGGCATCGAATGCTCGCGCGTCGGTGATGACTTGTTGTTCAAGCTGCCAGCGAACAAAGACAACATTGGTAACCCTTTATTGCCGGCCATTCATGGCGGGGTGATCGCCGGATTCATGGAGCTGGCGGCGGCGCTTCATTTGCTGATTTTTACCGAAACGCCGGGCGTGCCGAAGATTATCGACTTCTCCCTCGATTATCTGCGCGCCGGGCAGTTCCGCGATACCTGGGCCAGATGTCAGGTGTGTCGGCAGGGACGGCGGGTGGCCAACGTCGCCATCACAGCCTGGCAAAGTACCGAAAGCGAACCGATTGCCACCGCGCGGGCGCACTTCAAAATCGATGAGCCCTTGAAATCCTGAACAGCGCCCCAAACTCACAAGACAACCCGCTGCCGACCATTTCGGGTCGCGGCCACTGCCATCTGATTGGAGTTTGATGACCATGAGTGTGGAAACTCAAAAGGAAACCCTGGGCTTCCAGACCGAGGTAAAGCAGCTGCTGCACCTCATGATCCATTCGCTGTATTCCAACAAGGAAATTTTCCTTCGCGAATTGATCTCGAACGCCTCTGACGCTGTCGACAAGCTGCGCTTCGAAGCCCTGGCCAAGCCAGAGTTGCTCGAAGGTGGCGCTGACCTGAAAATCCGTGTGAGCTTCGACAAAGACACCAAGACCGTCACCCTCGAAGACAACGGTATCGGCATGAACCGTGACGATGTGATCACCCACCTGGGTACCATCGCCAAATCCGGCACTGCCGATTTCATGAAAAACCTCTCGGGCGATCAGAAGAAAGATTCGCACTTGATCGGCCAGTTCGGCGTGGGTTTCTACTCGGCGTTCATCGTGGCCGACCAGGTTGACGTGTACAGCCGTCGCGCCGGTACTCCAGCCAGCGAAGGCGTGCACTGGTCGTCGAAAGGCGAGGGCGAGTTCGAAGTCGCCACCATCGACAAGCCAGAGCGCGGCACCCGAATCGTCCTGCACCTGAAAGCGGCTGAAGACGAATTCGCTGATGGCTGGCGTCTGCGCAACATCATCAAGAAGTACTCCGATCACATTGCGTTGCCGATCGAGCTGCCGAAAGAAGTCGCACCTGCTGAAGGTGAAGAGGCGCCGGTCGCTGAATGGGAAACCGTCAACCGCGCCAGCGCTCTGTGGACTCGTCCGCGCACTGAAGTGAAGGACGAGGAATACCAGGAGTTCTACAAGCACATCGCCCACGACTTTGAAAACCCGCTGGCCTGGAGCCACAACAAAGTCGAAGGCAAGCTCGAGTACAGCTCGCTGCTGTACGTGCCGGCCCGCGCACCGTTCGACCTGTACCAGCGTGAAGCGCCGAAAGGCCTGAAGCTGTACGTGCAACGCGTGTTCGTCATGGATCAGGCCGAGTCCTTCCTGCCGCTGTACCTGCGCTTCATCAAAGGCGTGGTCGATTCCAACGACCTGTCGCTGAACGTGTCGCGTGAGATTCTGCAGAAAGACCCGATCATCGATTCGATGAAGACCGCGCTGACCAAGCGCGTGCTCGACATGCTGGAAAAACTGGCGAAAAACGAGCCTGAGCAATACAAAGGCTTCTGGAAGAACTTCGGCCAGGTCATGAAAGAAGGACCGGCAGAAGACTTCGCCAACAAAGAGAAAATTGCCGGTCTGCTGCGTTTCGCATCGACCAATGGCGACGACGGCGAGCAGATCGTTGGTCTGGCCGACTACCTGGCCCGCGCCAAGGAAGGTCAGGACAAGATCTATTACCTCACCGGCGAAACCTACGCGCAGGTCAAGAACAGCCCGCACCTGGAAGTCTTCCGCAAGAAAGGCATCGAAGTGCTGCTGCTGACCGACCGCATCGACGAGTGGCTGATGAGCTACCTCAGCGAGTTCGACGGCAAGACCTTTGTCGACGTGGCACGCGGTGACCTCGATCTGGGCAATCTGGACTCGGAAGAGGACAAGAAAGCTGCAGAAGAAGTCGCCAAGTCCAAAGAAGGTCTGGTTGAGCGTCTGAAAACCGCGCTGGGCGATTCGGTGGCGGAAGTCCGCGTATCCCATCGTCTGACCGATTCGCCGGCCATTCTGGCCATCGGCGAGCAGGATCTGGGTCTGCAAATGCGTCAGATCCTCGAAGCCAGCGGGCAGAAGGTGCCGGATTCGAAGCCGATCTTCGAATTCAACCCAAGCCACCCGCTGATCGAGAAACTCGACGGCGAGCAGAGCGAAGAGCGTTTTGGCGACCTGTCGCACATCCTCTTCGATCAGGCAGCCTTGGCTGCCGGCGACAGCTTGAAGGATCCGGCCGCTTATGTGCGCCGCCTGAACAAGCTGCTGGTTGAACTGTCGGTTTAACCAAGTTGCAGAAAAACCCGCTTCGGCGGGTTTTTTCATTCTGGTGTTTAGCAAATCAGGAGTCAGAAATGAGCCAAGTCACTGTACGTTCCGTGGTCTATCAGATCGACGGCCAGCCTTATGAAGGTCGTTTGGCGTTTGACGCCGAGCATAAGGGCGCGCGCCCGGGTTTGTTGATGGCGCCGAACTGGATGGGCGTCAGCGCCGGTGCCGAAGAGATCGCCAAATCGGTGGCGGCCAAGGGCTACGTGGTGTTGATCGCAGACGTTTACGGTCAAGCTGTGCGTCCGCAAAACGCTGATCAGGCTGGCGCGGCGATGATGCCGTTGAAGGACGACCGTGCGTTGCTGCGCACGCGTATGCAGGCGGCGTTCGAGCAGTTGCAGAAGCAGGGCGAGGCGGCGGTGGACACGTCGAAACTGGCGGTGTTCGGGTTCTGCTTCGGCGGTTGCTGTGCACTGGATCTGGCGCGTACCGGTGCGCCGGTGAAAGCGGCGGTGTCGTTCCATGGCACGCTGGATTCGCCGAATCCGGCTGATGCGCGAAACATCAAGGGCGCGGTGCTGGTGTTGCACGGTGCTTCCGACCCGTTGGTGCCGAAGGAACAACTGCCGGCGTTTGAAGACGAGATGAACGCGGCGAAAGTCGATTGGCAACTGCTGAGCTACGGCGGTGCAGTGCACTCGTTTACCGATCCGCATGCCAATGTGCCCGGCAAGATGATGTACGACGCGAAGACCGCCAAGCGCGCCTTCAAGTCGATGCATGATTTGCTGGATGAAGTGTTTAAAGGTTGATTGAAGTATCAGGCGCTGATCTTTGTGGTGCCTGACGAGGCCCTATCGCTGGCAAGCCAGCTCCCACAGTTTTCGAGTCGTTTGCGGAATATCCATTCGACGCGAAAAACCTGTGGGAGCTGGCTTGCCAGCGATGACTGACTCACAGGCGACACAGCACTACGGTAATTCAATCCGTTCGACTTCCCCCGGCACCGTCGGCCAATCGCCGGCCGCCCATTTACGCCGTGCTTCATCGATCGCCGCCGGATCGCTCGCGACAAAATTCCAGTTGATCCGCCGAGGCCCGTCCAGCGGTGCGCCGCCAAACACCACCGCGTGTACATCGCTCTCGGCAAACAGGCTCATCTCTTCCCCAGCCGGCAACACCACCAACGCATGTGGCTCAATCGCTTGGCCATTCAACTGCGCATCCCCGCTCAACACATACACCGCCCGCTCTTCATGCTCGGTCGGAATCAGCAGGGTAGTCGCGGTTTGCATCTGCACTTCGGCATACAACGTAGGAGAAAGCACCGGCACCGGCGATTCCAGGCAAAAGCCTGACCCGGCAATCATGCGGATCTGTACGCCAAGGTTATCGCTGACCGGCAAGGTCGCTGCCGGGTGATGGCTGTAATGCCCCGGGCCTTGCTCGTGATCCTTGGGCGAGGCCAGCCAGATCTGCAAGCCGTGCATCGTGAAGCTCTGCTCCCACAACGGCTCCGGCGTGCGCTCGACGTGAGCAATCGCACTGCCTGCGGTCATCCAACTGACATCGCCAGCACCGACAACCTGGTCGGAGCCGAGGCTGTCCTTGTGCTGGAGCTGGCCTTCAAACAGATACGTAAGCGTCGACAGACCGATGTGCGGGTGTTGTCGGATGTTCATGCCTTTGCCCGTCGGATAAACCGTCTCGAGCATGTGATCAAAAAACACGAAAGGCCCGACGCTGCGGCATTTGGCTGACGGCAACGGGCGCAGAATCGGCTGGCCTTCGACGTCTTCGGCGCGCGGGCGGATGATCAGGGGTTGCGTGTCCATGGTGCATTCCAGGCTGAGCGGGTGATGCCAGAAGCATAACCCGCCGCTGGCATGAGGAGGATTACTGGCTGTCGAAGCCTTGCGGGGCGTGGGTTTCGATCGTCACTTCGCTGGTGGTCATCAGTTTGTGGATCGGGCAACGGTCGGCGACACGCAGCAGTTCCTCGCGCTGGGCGTCGGTGAGCACGCCTTTGAGGGTGAGGGTGACGTGCAGGACGTATTTGCCTTTCTGCTCCTCACTGTTGTCGCGTTTGACGTCGACCCCGACGCCGGTCAGCGGGATGTCTTTCTTCTTCGCGTACATCTTCAGGGTCAGCGCCTTGCAGGCACCGAGGGCGGCGTCGAAGTAATCGTGCGGCTCAGGCGCCGAGCCTTCGCCGCCGGCGGATTTCGGCACATCGGCAAACAATTCGTGGTCATCGATCTGGACTGTGTGACGAAAACCTTCGGCAGAGACGGTATTGACGGTAACAGTCATGGGAACCTCACAGGCAGTAGGAAAAGTCGTTCGATCAAACAAGACCTTGCAGTTATAGAGCATTCCCACCGGCGCGCGTTCCACTTTCCTGCGGGATGAACCCTTGTTGTCAGGGCGCGGTCTAGGCTATGCCTACTTCCTGGAGATTACTTGTGTCCCTGTATCGTTTGAGTCTTGCCTGCTTTCTGCTGCTTGCCGGCAACGTCAGCGCCCGCGAATACACCTACAGCGACGCGCACTTGCATTACGTGGATTTTTTCCAGGAAAGCGCGGGCATGGCGAAACTGCTGGCGGCCATGCAGGACGGTTCTGTCGAGCATGTGATGATTTCCGGTATTCCGGTGGCGAAGAAGTGGCACGAAGACGAACCCAAACGTCCGCGTTATTACGCCGGCGATGATGCTGATGCCTATTGGTACAGCGCGACTGACGTGATCGTTGCCGATGCGGTGCAGAAACTGCCAGCCGAGAAACGTCCCTACTTTCATCCGTTTCTGTCGGGCTTCAACCCCAATGACAAGAACTCCGCCGCGCACATTCAGCGCATGCTCGAGATGTATCCGGGCGTGTGGCAGGGCATCGGTGAGGTGTTTACCCGGCATGACGACCTCACGGCGCTGACCGCCGGCGACACGCCGCGCGCCAATAACGAGGCCATGACCAAGATCTATCATCTGGCCGCCGAGAACGATCTGCCGGTGATGCTGCATTCCAACATCACCTCCAAGCGTGAGAAAAATCCGCTGTACTTGAAGGAAGTCGAGGAGCCGCTGCGCAAACACCCGCACACGCGGTTTATCTGGGCGCACGCGGGCACCAGCGCAGAAATCCATCGGCATCAGACGCAGCTGCCGTTCCTGCTGCCGACCCTGACGCGCATGCTCGAGGCGTACCCCAATCTGTTTATTGATTTGTCTTGGAGCATGCTCACGCCGTATCTGCTGGACGAGCAGGGCAAACCGCGCGCGGAATGGCTGGCGTTGGTCGAGAAGTACCCAGAGCGCTTCATGCTTGGCTCGGACGTCGTAGGGCGTTTCAACAAGCTCGGTCAGGAAATGCACAGCTTCGATCCGTTCCTTGATGCGCTGCCAGAAGGCGTTGCGCGCAAAGTCGCGCGAGACAACTTCCTGGCGATCTTGCCGCGAACGGTGCTCATGTCCGGCAAAACCCCGCTGAATCGTTAATGCCGACCGTTTGAAGGATCAAGGCCTTTTGATATCGCCTTTTCGTCTTACGCAATTTTTCGCCGGGCCGATACCTTCTTAAGCAACCAGCTGCAGGGTTGATGCAGCGCTTTTGGAAGGAACCAGAGCAATGAGTATCCGTAGTCTCAATATTGCCCCGCGCGCCGGCCTCGGTTTTGGCCTGTTGGCGCTGATGGTCTTTGCCCTCGGGGCGTTCGCGTTATTGCAAATGTCGAACATGCGCGCGCAGTCCGATGAGGTCGACAACAACTGGCTACCGAGCGTGATGGCGGTGGGCGAGATGAGCCAGGACATGCTGCGCCTGCGTGCGCTGACCATGCGCCTGCTGCTCAATCGCGATCCGCAGGCGCTTGAGCAGAATGTCACCAAGCTCAACGAGCTGCGTGGCGTACTCAGCGAAGCCCAGCAGCGTTATGACGTGCTGATCGTATTGCCCGAGGAACGCAAGCTGTTCGACCGCTTCAAGGTCGCCGAGCACCAATATCTGGAGCTTCAGGCGCAGGTCATGCAGTTGTCTGCGCAGAATCGAGTGGAGGAGGCGGCGACCATCCTTAATGGCCAGATGAGTCCGTTGGCCGATGAAATCGCCGTCATCCTGCGCGAGCTGGTTGAGATGAATAAGCACAACGCCAATCTTGCCACTGAAGCGGCACGGCTGGTGTTCATCAATTCACGAGTGTGGGTCGGGGTAATGATCGGCGTCACCGCGCTGATCACCATCGGCCTGGCGCTGCTGCTGACCCGCAGCATTGTGCTGCCGCTGGCGCAATCGTTGGGCGTGGCCGAAGTGGTCGCCGGTGGCGATCTGACGGGCGATATCAATATCAGCGGCAAGGACGAACCGGCGCGCCTGTTACAGGCGCTGAAGAGCATGCAGCACAACCTGCGCGACACGATTCGGCAAATCTCCGAGTCGTCCAGCCAATTGGCCTCAGCCTCTGAAGAATTGAGCTGCGTCACGGAAGACGCCACGCGGGGGTTGCATCAGCAGAGTCTGGAAATCGAACAGGCGGCCACGGCGGTCAATCAGATGACAGCCGCGGTGGAAGAGGTGGCCAGCAATGCGGTGGCCACCTCTGAAGCCTCGCGTGAATCCGATCGCATCGCCCAGCATGGCCGCGAACAGGTGCATCAAACGGTGTTGTCCATCGAATCGCTGGCCGATCATGTGACGGCCAATGCGAACCAGGTGGAGGATCTGGCGCAGAAGGTCTACAGCATCAGCAAAGTCCTGGAGGTGATTCGATCGATTGCCGAGCAGACCAATCTTCTGGCGCTGAATGCTGCGATTGAGGCGGCGCGGGCCGGTGACGCGGGGCGAGGCTTCGCCGTAGTGGCGGATGAGGTGCGGGCGTTGGCCCATCGCACGCAGCAATCGACTCAAGAGATTGAACAGATGATCGGCGGCATTCAGCAAGGCACCGATTCGGCGGTCAGTTCGATGCAGCAAAGCAATGTGCGGGCGCGTTCGACGCTGGAACTGGCCAAAGCGGCAGGCGTGGCGCTGGAGGAGATTGCTTCGGCGTTTACCCTGATCAACGAGCGCAACCTGGTCATCGCCAGCGCTTCGGAGGAGCAGGCGGCGGTGGCGCGGGAGGTGGATCGCAACCTGATGAATATTCGTGATCTGGCGATGCAGACGTCGGCGGGGGCCAATCAGACCAGTGCGGCGAGTCAGGAGTTGTCGCGGCTGGCGGTAGACCTGAACAGCATGGTCGCCAAATTCTCCGTCTGAAATTACCCCTGTAGGAGCTGTCGAGTGAAACGAGGCTGCGATCTTTAGATGTTGATTTTAAAGATCAGAATCAAAAGATCGCAGCGTGCCGCAGCTCCTGCAGGGGCACAAAAAAGCCCCGCATATCGCGGGGCTCTTTGTTCTTGCAATGGATCAGCTGCCTTTAACGGTTTTGCCGTTGACCGTGCCGTCCTGGAGCATGATGTTGTACTCCTTGCCGTCGGTTTCAACCTGTTGCAGGCGAACCAGCAGGTAATCCCAATCCTTGGCGAACCAGAGGACGGTGATGCGCTTGCTTTGCGTCGGGTCGCGTACGCGCTCGACCTTGATCGCGTCGATCTGGCCAGCCTTGGTCTCGACCTTTTCCGAACCCAGCACGCGGAAGTCATAGGTATCGACTTCGCCGTCATCGACCACTTGATAGCTCATGGTCTTTTTGCCGGCAGCCACGTCATGTTGCAGTGCCAGTTGGTAGGTGGACTTGTCGACCATGCCACGGTTCAGCGGGATTTTCACCGCGTCGCCACGGTCGGTGCCGGTGACCATCTTGCTGTTCCAGTCGAAATCCAGATCAGCCTTTTTGGCTTTGCCCAAGCCGCCACGTTCGAAGTGGTAGGACTGCGGCAGCAAGGTGTCCTTGTCCAGAGTCAGGGTGCTTTCTTCACTCAGGCTGGCGATCATCATCGAGGCCTTGAAGCTGAGTTTCCAGACGCCGTTGGCTTCCTTGGTCAGGCTGCGTTCAGCGGTGCCGCTCATGGGCAACTGCTTCCAGTCGGCGGTGTAGCTGGCGGAGAACGGTTGAAGTTCTGCAGCCTGCGCGAAAGGCAGGGTGAGCAGAGCGCAAGCGAAGAGCAGGGCGCGACGCATAATATCTCCTAGTGTCGAATCAAGTGGCCGCTGGCCGCGAGTAACTGGCCATCCAGTAAAGCACCGTGTTCACCGAGTGTCAGTCTGCCTTCGGCAAACCAGCGTACCGCCATCGGATAGATCAGGTGTTCCTGAACGTGAACTCGCTGCGCGAGACTGTGCGGCGTGTCGTGCAACTCTACCGGTAATACTGCCTGTACGACCAGTGGTCCGCCATCGAGTTCCTCGGTGACGAAGTGGACGGAGCAGCCGTGCTCGGTGTCACCGGCCTCCAGGGCGCGCTGATGAGTGTGTAACCCTTTGTATTTGGGCAGCAGCGACGGGTGAATGTTGAGCAGGCGCCCCTGGTAGTGGCGAACGAAGTCAGCGCTGAGAATGCGCATGAAGCCGGCCAGTACCACGAGTTTCGGATTGAATTCGTCGATCAGTTCGATCAGAGCAGCATCGAAGGCCTCGCGACCTTCGAATGCCTTGTGATCCAGCGAGCGGGTGGCGATACCCGCATCACTGGCGCGCTGCAGGCCGTAGGCGTCGGCGCGGTTGGAAATCACCGCAGCGATGCGAACCGGGCTGTCGCCGGTCCGCGTGCTGTCGATCAAGGCCTGCAAGTTACTGCCGGTGCCGGACAACAGCACCACGACATCACAGGTTGCGGACATTAATGAGCCTTAAGGTTCTGCAGATCAACCTGAGCTGCGCCTTCGGCGGCAGCAGCGATCTGACCGATCACCCAAGGCTGCTCGCCAGCGTCACGCAGGGTGTTCAGGGCCACTTCAACGTGCTCCTGAGCCACGCAGATGACCATGCCGACGCCGCAGTTGAGTACGCGGTGCATCTCGGTTTCGTCAACGTTGCCTTGCTCTTGCAGCCAGTCGAACACGGCCGGGCGAGTCCAGCTGGCGACGTCAACAACAGCCTGAGCGCCTTTTGGCAGCACGCGCGGGATGTTGTCGAGCAGGCCGCCACCGGTGATGTGGGCCATGGCTTTGACGGCGCCGGTGTCTTTGATCAGCTTGAGCAGCGGCTTCACGTAGATGCGGGTCGGGGCCATCAGCAGGTCGGTCAGCGGTTTGCCGTCGAGCTGGATGTTTTCGATGTCGGCACCGGAGACTTCGATGATCTTGCGGATCAGCGAGTAGCCGTTCGAGTGTGGGCCGGACGATGGCAGAGCGATCAGCGCGTCACCGGTGGCGACTTTCGAGCCGTCGATGATTTCAGCTTTTTCCACGACGCCGACGCAGAAGCCGGCCAGGTCGTAGTCTTCGCCTTCGTACATGCCTGGCATTTCAGCGGTTTCGCCGCCGACCAGCGAGCAACCCGACAGTTCGCAGCCAGCGCCGATACCGGTAACCACTTGGGTCGCGGTCTCGACATTGAGTTTGCCGGTGGCGTAGTAGTCGAGGAAGAACAGTGGCTCAGCGCCGCAAACGACCAGGTCGTTGACGCACATGGCGACCAGGTCGATGCCGATGCTGTCGTGCTTGTTCAGGTTCAGCGCCAGACGCAGCTTGGTGCCAACGCCGTCGGTGCCGGAAACCAGCACTGGCTGCTTGTAGCCGGCCGGGATTTCGCAGAGGGCGCCGAAACCGCCCAGGCCGCCCATGACTTCCGGGCGCGCAGTGCGCTTGGCGACGCTCTTGATGCGTTCGACCAATGCTTCACCGGCGTCGATGTCTACACCGGCGTCCTTGTAGCTCAGGGAGGGTTGCTTGCTCATGATCCAGGCCTTTAGGGGAGGGGATTCAGGGGTAACGACCGAGTTCAGCGGGAACATCGAAATCGAGGGGGCGAGTGCCTCACGCGAGTTTCGAGGGGCCCGGCTGTTGCCGGTCTGCGAAGGCGCGCGATTTTATCAGGCTTGAGGGGCAGCGGCCATCCTCGCACCGACGGGCAGGGCCATATCCGCAGAAATTTTTTGCAATTGAGGCGTATGACTGCCTGTATAAGGTGTGGCGATTAACCGTCTATCGTTATCACTGTGCAAAAACTTATCGCCGCCGTGTGAATGTTTTGCAACGGCCGAGGGTCACAGCCTTGCTTAACCGGTTCATGCGGCCTGTTCCAGCCGCTCCTGTCGACGGGAATTCTCCATGCGTTTTTGTAAATTATTGTTTGTCGGTTGTTTGTCATTGATCAGCCTGGCGGGTCACGCCGAAAACCTCAAAGGCCTTTATCAGGTGCGCGAGCCGGTCAATGGCCAAGCGCCGCAAGAGCGTGATCGCGCTACGCAAGCGGCGCTCGACACGCTGGTGCTGCGCCTGACCGGCGATCCGAAGGCCTCGCAGAACCCGGGGCTGGCGGCGATTCGCAAGGACCCGCAGCAAATTATCAGTCAGTTCGGTTTTGATGCCGGGCCGCCGGAGGTGCTTAAGGTCGATTTCGATCCGGCGACCACCGAGCAGGCGCTGCGTCGCGCCGGCTTGTCGTTGTGGGGCGCCAGTCGGCCGTCGATTCTGAGTTGGTGGCTCAACGATTCGGCTGAGGGTTCAAGCCTGGTCGGTGACGGTCAAGCCGCTGCTGCACCGTTGCGTACTGCCGCGCAACATCGCGGTTTGCCGCTGCGTTTGCCACTGGCGGACCTCAGTGAACAACTGGTCGCCACTGCGCCAGCGCTGGAAGGCACCGACGCGGCACCGTTGCGCGGCGCCTCCGAGCGGTACAACGCGGATGCCTTGCTGGCGGTGCATGCGCGCGAAGAAGGCGGGCAGTGGCAAGCCAAATGGCACTTGTGGCTGGGCGATCAAAAAGAAGCCGGCAGCGTGCAGGGCGCCGATCAGGCTGCCGTGGCCGACGCGGTGATGCTCGCGGTGGCTGAGCGCCTGGCACCACGCTTTGTTGCCAAGCCTGGTGCTTCGGGTCAACAGACCCTGGAAGTGCAGGGCATGAATCTTGAGCATTACGCAACGCTGTTGCGGTTACTCGAACCGTTTGGCGTGCGTCTGCAAAGTGTTGACGGCGATCGTATCGTTTATCAGGTCAATGGCAGCGCCGATCAAATGCGCGCGCAATTGTCGCTGGCAAAGTTGCAGGAACTGCCTGCCGAAGCCCCGGTTCCGGTAACAGCGCCTCAGCCGGCGGTGGCAGGTGCCGCGCCGATCGCGGTGCCTGCCCCGACACCGGCGGCGCCGTCGTTGCGGTTTCGCTGGTAAGTCTTTCCTTATATAGAAGCAACAGGAGTGGTACATGGCCGATACGCGGCGTTGGTTCTGGCTCGGTGGGGTAGTCCTGCTTTGCGCGTTTGTATGGTTGCTGCACCCGATCCTCACGCCGTTCCTGGTGGCGCTGTTGCTGGCGTATCTGTTCGATCCGCTGGTGGATCGCCTGGAGCGGCTCGGTCTGTCGCGAACCTGGGGCGTGATCTCGGTATTTGCCTTGTTCACCCTGATTGTCACAGCGCTGTTGCTGGTGCTGGTGCCGATGCTCGCCAAGCAGCTAGTGCGTTTGTACGAGCTGGCGCCGCAGATGCTCGACTGGCTGCAGCACACCGCACTGCCGTGGGCGCAGGCGAAGCTGGGGCTGTCGGACGGCTTCTGGAAATTCGACAAGGTCAAGGCTGCCATCAGCGAGCACATGGGTCAGACCACCGACATCGTCAGTGTGGTGCTGAGCCAGGCGACGGCGTCGAGCCTTGCACTGATTGGCTGGTTGGCCAATCTGGTGCTGATCCCGGTGGTGAGTTTCTACTTGCTGCGCGACTGGGACGTGATGATGGCGAAGATCCGCAGCCTGTTGCCGCGTGATCGTGAAGAGCGCGTGGTTGCATTGGCGGGTGAGTGTCATGAAGTGCTGGGCGCATTCGTGCGCGGACAGTTGCTGGTGATGCTGGCGTTGGGCGTGATTTATGCGGCGGGCCTGATGATCGTTGGCCTGGAGCTGGGACTGTTGATCGGTTTGATCGCAGGTCTCGCGGCGATCGTGCCGTACATGGGCTTCGTCATTGGCATTGGCGCGGCGCTGATTGCCGGGCTGTTCCAGTTCGGTGGTGATCTGTATCCGATGATCGGGATAGTCGCGGTGTTCATGGTCGGTCAGGCGCTGGAAGGCATGGTGCTGACGCCGTTGCTGGTCGGTGACCGCATCGGTCTGCACCCGGTCGCGGTGATTTTCGCGATTCTGGCGGGTGGCGAACTGTTCGGGTTCACCGGGGTGCTGCTGGCGCTGCCGGTAGCGGCGGTGATCATGGTGCTGGTGCGCCATGTCCACGACTTGTACAAGGATTCCGAAATTTATAGTGGTGTCGACGAACCGGAGTTGTAATGCCGGCGGGCGGCCCGGTGGAAGCCGGGTTGGCCCGTGTCTTGCGGGCAATGCTGGCAAGACACCGTCAGAGAATCTGTCATAAAACCAGCGTGTTAACGCAAACCTTTGATTTTGCTTGGACTCTGTCGCATTGTGCGCTCAGCTTCACGGGTATAAACTTCGCAAACTTTACACAGAGGCCACTAACGGTTCCTTGAGAACTGTTCAGTCAGCATGAAACCGATTCAGCTGCCCCTAGGTGTGCGTCTGCGTGACGACGCCACCTTCATCAACTACTACCCAGGCGCCAATGCCGCTGCACTCGGCTATGTCGAGCGCCTATGCGAAGCCGACGCCGGGTGGACAGAAAGCCTGATCTATCTGTGGGGTAAACACGGTGTAGGGCGCACGCATCTGTTGCAGGCGGCTTGCCTGCGTTTCGAACAGATGGGTGAGCCGGCGGTGTACCTGCCGTTGGCGGAGTTGATGGATCGCGGTGTTGAAATTCTCGACAACCTTGAACAGTACGAACTGGTTTGCCTGGATGATCTGCAGGTGATTGCCGGCAAGGCTGATTGGGAAGAGGCGATGTTTCATCTGTTCAACCGCTTGCGTGACAGCGGTCGCCGCCTGCTCATCGCGGCCTCCACCTCGCCGCGTGAACTGCCGGTCAAACTGGCCGACTTGAAGTCGCGGCTGACCATGGCCCTGATTTTCCAGATGCGCCCACTCTCCGATGAAGACAAATTGCGTGCCTTGCAATTGCGCGCATCGCGTCGTGGTCTGCACCTGACCGATGAGGTCGGGCATTTTATTTTGACCCGTGGCACGCGCAGCATGAGTGCGCTGTTTGACCTGCTCGAGCAACTTGATCAGGCCTCTTTGCAGGCGCAACGCAAGCTGACCATCCCCTTCCTCAAAGAAACCCTCGGCTGGTAGTCATCCCTTTTGTTCCGGGGCTCTCAGCGGCGTTCGGCATATTTCAGGCGCCAGAAAATCCGCTTTCCTGCACGGGGTGCAGGCCGCGTATCGACTCAAATGGGCTTAAGCGCTTAGATGTAAACGAGAAACCGAGAAGTCACAAAAAGATCGATTGAATTTGCAAATGAGGCTGATAGCGGGCATAGTCTCGGCTTCTTTACAACTATCAACCACGGTCGTGCCCATGCTAAAGCGCTTCGCACCCCTCGTGCCTCTCGCATTTGTCACCCTGTTGTTCGGTTGCGCTGCTCATTCTCCAGTTCAAGAGCAGCCTCAACAGGTTAAAAATTCTGCCACGGCCCAGTCTTCCGTTATTTATCAGGAAGAACTGGACACCGAAAAAGAACTCAACGAATTCAACGGCAAGAAGCCTTATCAGCTTCCTGTTCTGGCTGACAGCATCCTCGAACGCGGCATGTCCCTGATCGGTACCCGTTACCGTTTCGGCGGTACCTCCGAAGCCGGTTTCGATTGCAGCGGTTTCATCGGTTACCTGTTCCGCGAAGAAGCCGGCATGAACCTGCCACGCTCCACTCGCGAAATGATCAACGTGGATGCGCCGCTGGTTTCGCGCAGCAACCTTGAGCCGGGCGATCTGCTGTTCTTCGCCACCAACGGTCGTCGCGGTCGTGTCAGTCACGCCGGGATCTACCTGGGTGACAACCAGTTCATCCATTCCAGCAGTCGTCGCAGCGGCGGTGTTCGCATCGACAGCCTGGGTGACAGCTACTGGAACAAGACCTTCATCGAAGCCAAACGCGCACTCGCGATGGCCCCGACCGTGGTCACGGCTCGCAAGTAATTCCCACGTTGTCGCTGCGTTCGCAGCGGCAAAATGGCTTCCGGCAACGGAGTAGACCTAGACTTTACAAGGTGAAGTTAAAGTCTTACTTGAAGTTTGCCGCGTAGCCGCTAGAATCCTGTATCTATATTGATGGCAAACCGCCTGCGTGCTCCGCAGGCGGTTTTGTTTTCTGTCCATCCGGCAGAGAAAGCCGCAGCCAGATCAGGATGTTCTGCTTATGACGATGTCGGCCCGCCTCACATTGATGCTCTGTGCAGCGCTGCTCAGCGCCTGCGCCAGTCGCACACCGCCGCCTGCGCCGGTAGTTCGCGCGCCGGTCGTGTTCGGCCCCTCTCAATCATTCTCGCCGGCTGCTGAAGACGTGCTGTTTCGCGCGCTTGGTCTGGTCGGCACGCCTTATCGTTGGGGCGGCAACACGCCGGATTCGGGTTTTGATTGCAGTGGTTTGATCGGTTTTGTTTACCGCGACGCAGCCGGTATCTCCCTGCCGCGTTCGACGCGTGAGCTGATCGTGATGCAGGCACCGAATGTCGGCAAGGAAGGCTTGCAGACCGGCGACCTGATCTTCTTCGCCACCAATGGCGGCTCGCAGGTCAGTCATGCGGGGATTTACGTTGGTGAGGGGCGCTTCGTGCATGCTCCGGCAACGGGCGGCACGGTGAAGCTCGACAGCCTGTCGAAGGCGTATTGGCAGAAGGCCTATCTAAGCGCCAAGCGCGTATTGCAGCCTGAGCATCTGGCGCACAACCCTTAATCCGTAAGCGAGCGCTGATTTTTGAATATTATGCTCATCGCTTGACGGGTGAACGCATCTATGAATTGTGCTCCGACTCTCCATATTTAATCGTTATGGGAGGGCGCTATCGTGGATTTGCCATAAAAATAATGTCTGTTTCAATCTTCAAAGTTTTAGTCCTCGTGCTTCGTATTTCGTACGAGCCCTTTATTGCGTCAGGAAAATCATGAAGTTTATTCTCAGGAAGTGGAAGTTCAGAGCGTTTTCATTCGCAATAGTGCCAACACTGATTTTAGTTGTGTATGGTTTGCTCCAAATGGGCTGGGCAGACGCTGCGACCGAGGTTCCAGGGTGGCTGGCTAAGATTGTGAACTCGCAGGTCTCAGCACGTAACTCTTTGTGGAAGCTAGGGCTTTGCATTGTTGCAACAACTTTGGCGTATATATATTTCAATATTCACGAAATGCCTCGTGCCGAAGCTGTTCGGATAGCGCGTGTGTTTGACATTATCGGCAATGTCTTGGGAAATGTATTTTATTTTTGGGGGGGTGTTCTTTTTGCGTGGTCGGTCGGTTCCCACTTCATTGGCTTTATAGAGCGGATTCCAGATCAGGAAATGGGGGCGTTAATGTCGTTGTTTTTAGGTGTGTTTTTTGAAGTGGCAATGCGCAAGCTGAAGCACTCGATCCTTCGCAACTGATTGATTGTGGGTTGCGCGGGTTAGTTGGACATGTCCACGAGAGCGAAGTGAAAACCTCCCAATCGTGGGCATGTGCCATCTGGTTTATTTGGTTGCGGACACTCGCCAAACCTTGTTGCCAACATCATCCGCCACCAACAAGCCACCTTGCTGGTCGATCACCACGCCCACCGGGCGCCCCAGCGCGTTTTCGTCCTTGTCGAGGAACCCGGTCAGCACATCCACCGGTTTGCCGCTCGGCTTGCCGCCGGTAAACGGCACAAAAATCACCTTGTAGCCACTGTGCGGTTTACGGTTCCACGATCCATGCTGGCCGATGAACGCGCCTTCCTTGAACTGCGCTGGCAAGGTGTTGCCTTCGGCGAAGCTCAGGCCGAGCGATGCGGTGTGCGGGCCGACCGCGTAATCCGGGGCGATGGCCTTGGCCACCAGATCCAGATTCTGTGGCGACACCCGCACATCGATGTGCTGCCCGTAATAACTGAACGGCCAGCCGTAGAAACCGCCGTCCTTCACTGAAGTGATGTAATCCGGCACCAGGTCGCTGCCGATCTCGTCACGCTCGTTGACCGCTGTCCACAGTGCGCCGCTGGTAGGCTCCCAAGCCAGGCCGTTGGGGTTGCGAATGCCCGAAGCGAAAATCCGGTGATTGCCGGTCGCCCGGTCGACTTCCCAGATCGCCGCGCGGCCTTCTTCTTTATCCAGGCCGTTCTCGCCGACGTTACTGTTCGAGCCCACAGTGACGTAGAGCTTGCTACCGTCCTTGCTGGCAATCACGTTTTTGGTCCAGTGATGATTCAGCGTGCCGCCGGGCAGATCGGTCACTTTGATTGGCTGCGACTTGATCTCGGTCGCGCCGGGTTCGTAGTGAAAGCGCAACAGGCGATCGGTATCAGCGACGTACAGATCATTGCCGACCAGGGTCATGCCAAAGGGCGAATTGAGGTTCTGCAAAAACACCGTGCGCGTCTCGGCCACGCCATCGTGGTCGGCGTCGCGCAGCAGGGTGATGCGGTTCGGGCTCGGCACGCCGGCCCCGGCCTTGCCCATGACTTTCTTCATGACCCAGCCACGAACGCCGCTGCTGTCGTCGGGTTTCGGAGGGGCATTGGTTTCCGCCACCAGCACATCACCGTTGGGCAGCACGTAGAGCCAGCGCGGGTGATCGAGGCCTTCGGCAAATGCCGCGACTTGAGTGCCGGCCGCCGCCGTCGGTTTGCCGCCCTCGGGCCAGCCGATCGCCGGGGCGATGTTCACCGTCGGGATCAGGGTCTTGTTCGGTTCAGGCAATTTCGGCGACGGGCCGGTGCCGTCGGTGACTTGCAGGCTGGAGGATTCACCGCAGGCGGCGAGCCCTCCGGCGAGGGCGATGACGAAAACGAGCTGGGGCTTGCGCATTGCTGATCTTCCCTATGAATGCATTCCTAATCATAGAGGAGGGCGCAAGCCCGATGGTTCAACTGCTCAGCCGCGGGCTTCCTTGAACAGCACGGCAATGCCGGGATGATAATTGCCGGCTTCGCTGCGCAATTTGCGGTAGGCGTAGGGGAAATACCAGGCGACCGCGCAGGTGTGTTCCTTTTGCAGGTCGTCGACCATGTCTTGCAGCTCTTCGGGGCTGGCGCTGTGCTGGGCTTTTTGCGGGGCGACAAACAGGCAGCCGAGCTTGAGGTCGCTGGCAAAGCTGATGCGTTTGGCATCGTTGGTAATGTCGAGCAGGGCTTGGGTCAGGTTGAGGTTGGTGACCCGTGGCCAGCGCTGCGTGGCCTGAATGTAAGCGCGATCTTCGGCGCTGGCAATGAACAGGTCGGCGCGGGCATTGCGCTCGCCTTCTTCATTCTGTTTGCGCGTGGGCGTGTCGTTCAGGGTGACCAGTTCGGCCATCCACGCCGCTGCCGAGAGCAGGCCGAGATTGGCTTTCTCGTCATGCCAGTACGGTGTGTCGCTGTCGCCGCGTACGGCGTTAAAGCGGTCGATACAGTCAAACCAGCGTTCAAGCAGCGGGCGCAGGAATTCCAGGCGCGGGTTGCTGATGATCATGCCTTGCATCGTCATCATCCTTATTCTTGTGATGGGCTTTTTCGGGAAAAGCATGGCTCTTTGATATCATTTGTATCAGTGTGGCACAAGATTGGCGCCGGATAATTGATCGACGGCAGTTATTCGCCCGATGGCCGCCTCTTTAATTGACGCTCCACCCCCAACCCTCTAACCTTCGCGGCTTGTTTCAGGTGCTCTGTGACCCACGTCGACAGAGTGAAACAGGGAAGCCGGTGAGGGTTGTCTTCAGGTGAAGAACAATCACGATCCCGGCGCTGCCCCCGCAACGGTAAATGAGTAAAAGCTGCGCCTTGAGCCACTGCCTCGACAGAAGCGGGAAGGCGCGCAGCCAGGCCAACGCCGCTCATGAGCCCGGAGACCGGCCTGATCCATCCAGCGGCATCACGGTGGGCGATGCCAGGCTTTTTGCCGTCTATTCTTGTGCCTGCCCGCCGTTATCCAGCCCCAACGGAGAGCTCCCCCATGACTGATTCCCCCGAGCGCGACGAACGCCATCTGGCGCGTATGCAGCGCAAAAAAGCCGTGATCGACGAACGCATCGCCAACTCCCCCGACGAGTGCGGCCTGGTGCTGGTGCTGACCGGCAACGGCAAAGGCAAAAGCAGCTCGGCGTTCGGCATGCTCGCCCGCGCCATGGGGCACGGCATGCAGTGCGGTGTGGTGCAGTTCATCAAGGGGCGGAACAGCACCGGCGAAGAATTGTTCTTCCGCCGCTTCCCCGAGCAAGTGCGCTTCCATGTGATGGGCGAGGGCTTCACCTGGGAAACCCAGGATCGCCAGCGCGACATCGCTGCAGCCGAAGCGGCATGGGCGGTTTCCCGTGAGCTGCTGCGTGATCCGTCGATCGGCCTGGTGGTGCTCGATGAATTGAACATCGCCCTCAAGCACGGTTACCTCGATCTGGATCAGGTGCTCAGCGATCTGCAGGCACGTCCGCCGATGCAGCACGTGATCGTCACCGGTCGCGCGGCCAAGCCGGAAATGATCGAGATGGGCGACACGGTCACCGAAATGGGCATGCTCAAACACGCCTTCCAGGCCGGCATCAAAGCGCAGAAAGGCGTCGAACTTTGAATCAACCACGTCACTGCCCGGCGGTACTCATCGCCGCGCCGGCTTCCGGTCAGGGCAAGACCACTGTCACCGCTGCGCTCGCCCGTTTGCATCGCAATCAGGGGCGCAAAGTGCGCGTGTTCAAATGCGGCCCGGACTTTCTCGACCCGATGATCCTCGAGCGCGCCAGCGGTGCGCCGGTGTATCAACTGGACATGTGGATGGTCGGCGAGCAGGAGAGTCGTCGTCTGTTGTGGGAAGCCGCTGCCGAGGCGGATCTGATTCTGATCGAAGGCGTGATGGGCCTCTTTGACGGTACGCCCTCGAGCGCGGATCTGGCGCGGCATTTTGGTGTGCCGGTGCTCGGAGTGATCGACGGCACAGCGATGGCGCAGACCTTTGGTGCGCTGGCGCTGGGACTGGCCAAGTATCAGCCGGATCTGCCATTTGCCGGGGTGTTGGCCAACCGGGTTGGCACGTTGCGCCATGCGCAATTGTTGGAAGGCAGTCTTACCGAAGGTCTGCGTTGGTACGGCGCGTTGTCGCGCGAGACCGGCATCGAATTGCCAAGTCGGCATCTGGGGCTGGTTCAGGCCAGCGAACTGAATGACCTCGATGTGCGCCTCGACGCCGCAGCCGAAGCGCTCGCCAGCAGCTGCGAGGTAGCGCTGCCACCGGCCGTGGAATTTGCCGCGCCGGACGTCGTCGCGGTTGAGCCGCTGCTGAAGAATGTGCGCATTGCCGTTGCACGTGATGAGGCGTTTGCCTTCACTTACGGCGCTAGCCTGGATCTGCTGCGCGCGATGGGCGCCGAGTTGAGCTTTTTCTCGCCGATCCGCGATACGCAATTGCCGGAGGCGGACAGTCTGTACCTGCCGGGCGGTTATCCGGAATTGCACCATGTTGCGTTGTCGCAGAACACCGCGATGGTTGCGGCAATCCGTGCGCACCATGCGGCGGGCAAGCCGTTGCTCGCTGAGTGTGGCGGGATGCTGTATTTGCTCGATTCGCTGACGGATGTTGAAGGCACTCGCGCTGAGCTGGTTGGGCTGCTCAAGGGCGACGCGGTGATGCAGAAGCGTCTGGCGGCGTTGGCGTTGCAGGCGGTGGATCTGCCGGAAGGTTCGTTGCGTGGGCACACTTATCATCATTCGCTGACCACCACCGAGCTGACGCCGATTGCTCGAGGGCTGAGCCCGAATGGTGGGCGCGGCGCCGAGGCGGTTTATCGGGAAGGGCGGATGACGGCTTCTTATGTGCACTTCTATTTTCCGTCGAATCCTGCGGCTGTCGCTGCGTTGTTTGCGCCTGGCCTCCAGGCCGCCATCGCTGGCAAGCCAGCTCCCACAGTGGAAGGTGAGCTTCCTGAAGAAATGCAATCCCCTGTGGGAGCTGGCTTGCCAGCGATGGGGCCATGACCGACAACGCATTCTCCGAAGCCGAGCGCGAAGCGGTTTACAGAGCCATCGCCGAACGCCGCGACATGCGCCACTTCACCGGTGGCAGCGTCGAGCCAGAGCTGTTGCGCCGACTTTTGGAAGCCGCCCACCAGGCGCCAAGCGTCGGCCTGATGCAGCCCTGGCGCTTCATTCGCATCAGCGACCGAACGTTGCGCGGCCAGATCCAGAATCTCGTCGAAGAAGAGCGCATCCGCACCGCTGAAGCCCTCGGCGAGCGCAGTGACGAGTTCATGAAACTCAAGGTCGAAGGCATCAACGACTGCGCTGAAGTGCTGGTCGCCGCGCTGATGGACGATCGCGACAAGCACATTTTCGGGCGCCGCACGCTGCCGGAAATGGACATGGCGTCATTGTCCTGCGCGATTCAAAACCTCTGGCTGGCCTCGCGCGCAGAAGGCTTGGGCATGGGCTGGGTCTCGCTGTTCGAGCCACAGGCACTCGCCGATCTGCTGAAATTGCCGGCAGGCGCCAAACCCCTGGCTGTTTTGTGCCTGGGTCCGGTCAAG
The DNA here is from genome assembly GCF_009764635.1 of Pseudomonas sp. PB103. Classification (NCBI taxonomy): domain Bacteria; kingdom Pseudomonadati; phylum Pseudomonadota; class Gammaproteobacteria; order Pseudomonadales; family Pseudomonadaceae; genus Pseudomonas; species Pseudomonas sp. PB103. The sequence continues at coordinate 40,437 of NZ_RWIL01000053.1, forward strand.
GAATTCTATTCCGCGCCGATGCTGGTACTCGAAGGGTGGGCGCAGGCGCGGCCGCTGAATGAGTTGCTGTATGAAAATTATTGGGGAGTGAGTCAATGAGTGTGGCGTTGTTGAGTGTCGCCGCAGTGGCGCTGGATGCGCTGCTCGGTGAACCGAAACGCTGGCATCCGCTGGTGGCGTTCGGCAATTTTGCCGGGCGCATCGAGCAACGTTTCAACGGCGGTGGTCGTGGCTGGCGCAGCCATGGTGTCACTGCGTGGGTAATCGCGGTGCTGCCGCTGACGTTGCTTGCCACGGCCTTATCATGGGCGCCGTACGTGGGTTGGGTGGTCGAAATTCTCGCGTTGTATTGCGCCCTCGGCATGCGCAGCCTCGGCGAGCATGTCGCCCCGGTGGCCGCAGCGTTGCGCGCGGATGATCTGGACGAAGCGCGCAAGCGAGTCGGCTATCTGGTCAGCCGCCAGACCGATGAACTCGACAGCACCGCCGTGGCCCGCGCCGCCACCGAATCAGTGCTGGAAAACGGCAGTGATGCGGTGTTTGCCGCGCTGTTCTGGTTTGTCGTCGCCGGTGCCCCGGGCGTAGTGCTCTATCGCTTGAGCAACACGCTTGATGCGATGTGGGGTTATCGCAACGAGCGCTTTGAGCGTTTCGGCTGGGCCGCAGCGAAAATCGACGACGTGCTCAACTACATTCCTGCGCGTCTGGTGGCGTTGACCTACGCGCTATTGGGCAAAACCCGACTCGCCTTGAAGTGCTGGCGTACGCAGGCGCCAAACTGGGACAGCCCCAACGCCGGCCCGGTGATGGCGTCTGGCGCTGGAGCGTTGGGTGTTGAATTGGGTGGCCCGGCGATTTACCACGGCGAACTGCATGAGCGTCCGCAACTTGGCGAAGGCGCTCCGGCCGATGCCGATTCCATCGACCGTGGCTGGCAATTGGTCCAGCGCGGGGTATGGTTATGGCTGCTGATTCTCTGCGTGGGGGCTGAATTCTATGCTTGAGCACGGTGGCCGACTGCGTAAGGCGGCGCACGATTACGGCATCGCCGAGGCGGACTGGCTCGACCTGTCCAGCGGTCTCGCGCCGTGGCCCTTTCCGATCCCGGAAATCCCGCTGCGTGCCTGGGCGCGCTTGCCGGAAACCGATGACGGTCTGGAGCAGGCCGCGTGTGATTACTACGGCGCGACGCAAGTGCTGCCGGTCGCCGGTTCGCAGATGGCCATCCAGTTGCTGCCGCGTTTACGTCGCGCCGGCAAGGTCGGCGTGTTGTCGCCGTGCTATGCCGAGCATGCCGAAGCGTGGCGGCGCAGTGGCTATATCGTGCGTGAAGTGCTGGAGCAGGAAGTCGAGTTTTTCCTCGACAGCCTTGACGTGCTGGTGGTGGTCAATCCGAACAACCCGACCGGCCTGAGCCTGACCCCGGCGCGGCTGCTCGACTGGCATGCGCGACTGGCGCAGCGCGGCGGTTGGCTGGTGGTCGATGAAGCGTTCATGGACAACACGCCGCACCTGAGCCTGGCGGCGCATGCGCATCAGGTCGGGCTGATCGTGCTGCGATCGTTCGGCAAGTTTTTCGGTCTGGCCGGGGTGCGGCTGGGCTTTGTACTGGCCGAGCGCAAGTTACTCAAGTTGCTCGCCGAGCAGGTCGGGCCGTGGGCGGTCAGCGGGCCGACCCGGGTGCTCGGGCAGGCCTGTCTGCAAGACACTGAAAACCACACGCGCCAGCGGATGCGCAGCGAAGCAGCGAGCGCACGGCTGGCGTCGTTGCTCGAACGCCACGGCTTCAAACCGCAGGGCGGCTGCGCGCTGTTTCAGTGGCTGGTGACTGAGCACGCCGAGGCGTTGCACGAATTCATGGCCCGACGCGGCATCCTCCTGCGCATCTTCACCCATAACAGCAGCCTGCGTTTCGGCCTGCCTGCTGATGCGGCCGAGGAAGCGCGACTCGAACAGGCGTTAATCGCCTTCGCCAAGGACAATCCATGACCACCTTGATGGTGCAGGGCACCACTTCCGACGCCGGTAAAAGCACACTGGTGACCGCACTGTGCCGCTGGGCAACCCGTCAGGGCGTCGCGGTGGTGCCGTTCAAGCCGCAGAACATGGCGCTCAACAGCGCGGTGACGGCAGACGGCGGCGAGATCGGTCGTGCGCAAGCGGTGCAGGCGCAAGCGGCGTTCCTCGAACCGCACACCGACATGAACCCGGTGCTGCTCAAGCCGAACAGCGACACCGGCGCCCAAGTGATCATTCACGGTCGCGCGGTCACGTCGATGAATGCCGTGGCCTATCACGACTACAAAGCCATCGCGATGAAAGCTGTTCTGGTTTCTCACGAGCGGCTCAGTGCTGCGTATCCACTGGTGATGGTCGAGGGCGCAGGCTCGCCGGCCGAGATCAATCTGCGCGCTGGCGACATCGCCAACATGGGCTTTGCCGAAGCGGTGGATTGCCCGGTGCTGCTGATTGCCGACATCAATCGCGGCGGGGTTTTTGCCCATCTGGTCGGCACGCTGGAGCTGCTCTCGCCGAGTGAACAGGCGCGGGTCAAAGGCTTCATCATCAACCGTTTTCGCGGCGACATTGCCTTGCTGCAACCGGGCCTTGATTGGTTGGAGGAGCGCACCGGCAAACCGGTGGTGGGCGTGCTGCCGTATGTGATGGATCTGCATCTGGAAGCCGAGGACGGCATCGATCAGCGCCAGACCGACAAGGCCGAACAAGTGCTGAAAGTGGTGGTGCCGGTGCTGCCGCGCATCAGCAACCACACCGATTTTGATCCGCTGCGTCTGCACCCGCAGGTCGACCTGCAATTTGTCGGGCCGGGGCAGGCGATTACGGCTGCCGATCTGATCATTCTGCCGGGCTCGAAAAGCGTGCGCAGCGATCTCGCCTATTTGCGCGCCAATGGTTGGGACACAGCGATCAATCGGCATTTGCGCTACGGCGGCAAAGTGCTGGGGATTTGTGGTGGTCTGCAGATGCTCGGTGAGCAGGTGCATGATCCGCTCGGTCTTGAAGGCGCGCCCGGTTCGAGTGCCGGTTTGGCTTTGCTGGCGTTTGAAACGACGCTTGAGGCCGACAAGCAATTGCGCAATGTGCGTGGGCGTTTGGCGCTTGAAAATGCCGAGGTCAGTGGTTACGAAATTCATGCAGGCGTGACGACCGGGGCGGCGCTGGAGAATGCGGCGGTGCATCTGGACGACGGCCGTTGCGACGGTGCACAGAGTGTTGATGGGCAGGTATTCGGCACGTATCTGCATGGCTTGTTTGAATCACCGGCGGCGAGTGCGGCGTTGCTGCGTTGGGCCGGGTTGAACGATGTGCAGGAAGTGGATTACCACGGGTTGCGCGAGCGCGATATCGAGCGCTTGGCGGATCTGGTGGAAAAGCATCTGGATACCGATCTGTTGCGTCAGCTCTGTGGGATTTGAGGTGGGTTCAATGGCCTCATCGCGAGCAGGCTCACTCCTACAGTTGACCGCGTTCCCTTGTAGGAGTGAGCCTGCTCGCGATAGCGCCAGTCGTCTCAACCCATAATTTTCAGGATGTCCCCATGCTCCAACTGATCCTCGGCGGCGCCCGCTCCGGCAAAAGCCGCCTGGCAGAAAAACTCGCCAGCGACAGCAATCTTGCCGTTACTTACATCGCCACCAGCCAACCGCTCGATGGCGAGATGAGCGAGCGCGTCGCCCATCATCGCGCCCGTCGTCCAGCCGAGTGGGCACTGATCGAAGAACCCCTCGAACTGGCTCGCGTCCTGCGTGAGTCGGCCGGCGCCGAGCGTTGCCTGCTGGTCGATTGCCTGACGCTGTGGCTGACCAACCTGCTGATGCTCGACGACGCCGAACGCCTCATCGCCGAGCGCGAAGCCTTGCTCAACTGCCTGGCCACGCTGCCGGGGGAAATCATTTTTGTCAGCAACGAGACCGGAATGGGTGTCGTGCCGCTGGGCGAATTGACTCGCCGCTACGTCGATGAAGCCGGTTGGCTGCATCAAGCTCTGGCTGAGCGCTGTCAGCGTGTCGTGCTGACCGTCGCCGGCCTGCCCCTGACTCTGAAAGGATCTGCGTTATGACTCAAACCTGGTGGCTGAACCCGTGCCAACCGCTGAACGCCGAGGTGCTTGCGCAAGCGGCGGCGCGTCAGCAGCAACTGACCAAACCGGCTGGTTCGCTCGGTCGCCTGGAATCGGTGGCGGTGCAACTGGCCGGGCTGCAAGGTCAGGTCAAGCCGACGCTGGAACAGGTCTGGATCGCGATTTTTGCCAGTGATCACGGCGTGGTCGCTGAAGGCGTTTCGGCGTTCCCGCAGGAAGTTACCGGGCAGATGCTGCTCAATTTCGTCAGCGGTGGCGCGGCGATCAGCGTGCTCGCGCGGCAACTTGGCGCGCAACTGGAAGTGGTCGATCTGGGCACCGTGACGCCGACGCTGAACCTGCCAGGCGTACGTCACTTGAACATCGGTCCCGGCACTGCGAATTTCGTCGACGGCGCGGCGATGACCCAAGCCCAGGGCGAACTGGCGTTGCAAGCCGGTCGTGACAGCGCCTTGCGCGCGAAAGCGGCGGGTGCGCAGTTGTTCATCGGCGGCGAAATGGGCATTGGCAACACCACCGCAGCCAGTGCGCTGGCGTGCGCGTTGCTTGATTGCCCGGTGACGCACCTGACCGGCCCCGGCACAGGTTTGAACGCTGAAGGCGTCCGCCACAAAGCGCAAGTGATCGAGCGTGCCCTGGCGCTGCATGCGGCGCAGCGCGGTGATGCGTTGCAGACGTTGTTCAACCTCGGTGGTTTCGAAATTGCCGCGCTGGTCGGTGCTTATCTGGCGTGTGCGCAGGAAGGTGTGGCGGTGCTCGTCGACGGCTTCATCTGCACGGTCGCGGCGCTGGTCGCGGTGCGTTTGAATCCGGCGTGCCGCGAGTGGCTGTTGTTCGGTCATCGTGGCGCCGAGCCGGGGCATCGGCATGTGCTCGAAGCGCTCGGCGCCGAGCCGTTGCTGGAACTTGGTCTGCGTCTGGGCGAGGGCAGTGGGGCGGCGTTGGCTGTGCCGCTGTTGCGTCTGGCCTGCGATCTGCACGGGCAGATGGCGACGTTCGCCGAAGCGGCGGTGGCGGATCGCCCGGCATGACATTGAATCTCGACCTGCTGCGCCACGGTGAGACTGAATTGGGCGGTGGTCTGCGCGGCAGTCTCGACGACGCGCTCACCGAGAAGGGCTGGGCGCAGATGCGTGCAGCGGTGGCTGAGAGCGGGCCGTGGGATCGACTGGTCAGCTCGCCGTTGCAGCGTTGTGCGCGGTTTGCCGCAGAACTCGGTGAGCAATTGAATCTGCCGGTGCAGTTGGACAAGGATCTGCAGGAACTGCATTTCGGTGCGTGGGAAGGCCAGAGCGCGGCAGCGTTGATGGAGACTGACGCTGAGGCGTTGGGACTGTTTTGGGCTGATCCTTACGGCTTTACACCGCCGCAAGGTGAGCCGGTCAGTGATTTTTCTGCGCGAGTGTTGGCAGCGGTATCGCGGCTGCACGCGGCGTATGCCGGGGAGCGGGTTTTGCTGATCAGCCACGGCGGCGTCATGCGTTTGTTACTGGCGCAGGCGCGAGGCTTGCCGCGCGAACAACTGCTCAATGTTGAAGTCGGGCATGGCGCAATGTTTGCGCTGACAGTCGAGGCTGACGGTTCACTCAAGGAAGGTCGCTGACATGTTGCCGCTGTGGATCGCCCTGCAATTTCTCAGCAGTCTGCCGATTCGTCTGCCGGGAATGCCCGAGCCGCAGCAGCTTGGCCGTTCGCTGTTGTTTTATCCGCTGGTGGGCTTGCTGTTTGGCGTGATCCTCTGGGCATTGAATCTGGCGTTGGCCGGCGCGCCGCTGTTGCTGCATGCAGCGCTGTTGTTGACGGCTTGGGTGTTGCTCAGCGGCGCGTTGCACCTCGATGGCCTGGCCGACAGCGCCGATGCCTGGCTCGGTGGCTTTGGTGATCGCGAGCGCACGCTGACGATCATGAAAGATCCGCGCAGCGGGCCGATTGCGGTGGTGACGCTGGTGCTGGTGTTGCTGCTCAAGTTTGCTGCGCTGTTGGCGTTGATCGAGCAGGGGCATGGGATCGTTTTGATCATTGTGCCGGTGCTTGGACGGGCGGCGTTGCTCGGGCTGTTTCTGACCACGCCGTATGTACGTGCGGGTGGGTTGGGGCAGGCGTTGGCGGATCATTTGCCGCGTCGGGCCGGGTGGTGGGTGCTCGGGGTGAGTGCGCTGGCGTGTTGGTTGATCGCCGGGTTTAGCGCGGTTGTTGCGTTGGTCATTTCGATCGCCGTTTTTAGCTGGCTGCGGCGAGTGATGATGCGACGGCTGGGCGGAACGACGGGCGATACGGCGGGGGCGTTGCTGGAATTGCTGGAGATGGTGGTGTTGGTTGGTGTTGTGCTGATTTAGAATCAAAAGATCGCAGCCTTCGGCAGCTCCTACATCGGTTCGCGTAAACCTGTAGGAGCTGCCGAAGGCTGCGATCTTTTCATCTGTAACTTGATTTAACACAGTCGCGGGTATATACACGCATCATGCTTCCTTCTCAGTGTTTGTGCACCAACCTGCGTCGCGCCGCTCGTGGCGTCAGCAGGCATTACGACGGCGCTCTCGATGGCTTCGGGATCAACGTTGCGCAGTATTCTTTGCTGTGCAACCTGCAACGTCTGGATCAACCGAGCATCTCGGAACTGGCTGAAGCCATGGGCCTGGATCGCAGCACCCTCGGGCGCAATCTGCGCGTTCTCGAAGGTGAAGGATTGGTGGCGCTGGCCGAAGGTGAGGACATGCGTAACCGCATCGTCCGTCTCACCGAAACCGGTGCGCAACGCCTGGCGGCGGCCTTGCCGGCGTGGGAGGCGGCGCAGCAACGGTTGATTGATCGCTTGGGCGCCGAGAAGCGTGGAACCTTGCTCAGATTGCTGGATGAACTGGCCTGAGGCCGGTTTCTTCCAAACTCAAGCGGGTATATACCCGCAAGCGGAGAACAATAATGACATCGATGTGGCGTACGTGCGGTTGGGTGTTGGTCGGTAGTGCGCTGATTCTCGCGTTGTCATTGGGCGTGCGTCACGGCTTCGGCCTGTTTCTGTCGCCGATGAGCGCGCAGTTCGGCTGGGGGCGCGAGGTATTTGCTTTCGCCATCGCTTTGCAGAACCTGATCTGGGGCCTGGCGCAGCCATTCACCGGCGCGCTGGCCGACCGTTTCGGCGCGGCGAAAGTGGTGCTCGTCGGTGGCGTGCTCTACGCGGCGGGTCTGGTGTGCATGGGCCTGTCGGATTCGGCGGTGACGCTGTCCTTGAGCGCCGGTCTGCTGATCGGCATCGGTCTTTCCGGCACCTCGTTCTCGGTCATCCTCGGCGTCGTCGGGCGTGCCGTGCCGCCGGAGAAACGCAGCATGGGCATGGGCATTGCCAGTGCCGCTGGCTCTTTCGGCCAGTTCGCCATGTTGCCGGGCACGCTGGGCCTGATCGGCTGGCTCGGCTGGTCGGCGGCGTTGTTGGTCTTGGGCTTGCTGGTGGCGCTGATCGTGCCGCTGGTGAGCATGCTCAAGGACAAACCGTTGCCGCTGCTGGGTCATGAGCAAACGCTCTCCGAAGCGCTGCGCGAAGCCTGCTCGCATTCGGGATTCTGGCTGCTGGCGTTCGGCTTTTTCGTCTGCGGTTTTCAGGTGGTGTTTATCGGCGTGCATCTGCCGGCCTATCTGGTCGATCAGCATCTGCCGGCCAGTGTCGGCACCACGGTGCTGGCGTTGATCGGGCTGTTCAACATCTTCGGCACTTACACCGCCGGCTGGCTGGGTGGGCGCATGTCGAAACCGCGCTTGCTCACCGCGCTTTACCTGTTACGCGCGGTGGTGATCGTGCTGTTCCTGTGGCTGCCGGTGACGACCACGTCGGCCTACCTGTTCGGCATGGCCATGGGGTTTCTGTGGCTGTCGACGGTGCCGTTGACCAACGGTACGGTGGCGACCTTGTTCGGCGTGCGCAATTTGTCCATGCTCGGGGGCATCGTGTTCCTGTTCCATCAGCTCGGCTCGTTCCTCGGCGGCTGGCTGGGCGGGGTGGTGTATGACCGAACCGGGAGTTATGACTTGATCTGGCAAGTGGCGATTCTCTTGAGCCTGCTGGCGGCTGCGCTGAACTGGCCGGTGCGCGAGCGTCCGGTTGCACGCCTGCAAGCTGCTGCGGTCGCCGCATGAGTCGATTCTGGCCGCGTATCGTCATCACCGCACTCGGCGCCGCATTGCTGGCGCTGGTGTGGTGGGGCTGGCATCAGGGTGGCCTGGCGTTGATGCAACTGGGCATGAGCATTTGCTAGAACGTGGCGCGGCGAGTAACGTCGAAGTCTGACGACTGCTCAAGGATGCTCGAGATGCTGATGCGCTGGTGTGCTGTTCCCGCGTTGCTGGTGGCGTTGACTGGCCTGGCCCACGCTGCGGATTGCCCGGAAGTGTTGCAAGGTTCGCTGCCCAAGTTACGCGCCAAGGAATCCATCGATCTGTGCAAGCAATACGCCGACAAACCGTTGGTGGTGGTCAACACCGCGAGCTTCTGCGGTTTTGCGCCACAGTTCGAAGGCCTTGAGGCGCTGCATAAGCGCTACGAGGGGCAAGGGCTGGAAATGCTCGGCGTGCCTTCCAATGACTTCAAGCAAGAGTCCAAGGACAGCGCCGAGACCGCCAAAGTCTGCTACGCCAACTACGGCGTGACGTTCGCCATGACCGAACCGCAGAAAGTCCGTGGTGACGATGCCACCCATATGTTCCAGGTACTCGCTGCGCAAAGCAGTGCGCCGAAGTGGAATTTCTACAAATACGTGATTGATCGCCAAGGCAAGGTCATTGCCAATTTCTCCAGCTTGACCAAGCCCGATGATCCGGAGTTTATTGCCGCGATCGAAAAGGCCATCGCCTCGAAACCTCTCAATCCCTGACGCAATCCCTGTAGGAGCTGCGGCACGCTGCGATCTTTTGATCTTGAAAAGCAAGATCAGAAGATCGCAGCCTCGTTGCACTCGACAGCTCCTGTAGGTTGTAAGTCGCGGGCATGAAAAAGCCCCGCTTTCTGCAAAGAGAGCGGGGCTTTTTTGTGGGCGAGGGGTTAGCCTCGCCACGCAGCATCAGAAGCGGTAAGTAGCGCCGACACCGAAACCGTTTGCCGAGTTTTCATACTTGGCGTTGTAGGTCTGGCCACGATCGTTCTGATTGCGGATGTTGACCGACTCTTCTTTCAGGTACGAGTAGGCAACGTCGATGGTCAGGTCTTCGGTCGGGCTCCAGCCAGCACCGATGCTGAAGATCGTCCGGTCGCCGGTTGGAATACGTGGCGAGCGGTCGACGTTGTTGGTCGGCGACTGGTCGAAGGTCAGACCGGTACGCAGTACCCATTCCTTGTTCAGCTGGTACGAAGTACCCACGGCGTAAGCCCAGGAGTCGTGCCAGTTCTGGTCTTCGGTGATCTCGCCGAATTGACCGGCCAGCAGCGGCTGAACGCCCGAGTTCTCGACGGTGATTTTCTTCAGCTGGCTCCAACGGGTGAAGGTCGAACCGGCGTAGACGTTCCACTGATCGTTGATCGCCTGGGTCACCGAGAAGTCCACGGATTCAGGCGTGGTGATTTTCAGCGAAGCGTCGTACTTCTGGTTGGCGCCCAGACCGATTGCGCCCAGCACACCGTAGTTGACCTTGGTGTTGCCTTCGAGCTTGTAGTCGACTTTCGAGTGGTAAGTCAGACCCAGGCGAGTGGTGTCAGTGGCTTGCACCAGCACACCGATGTTGTAGCCCAGTGCAGTGTCGTCACCCTTGATCTTGACCTTGCCGTCCGGTGCTGCCTGGGTAATCGACAGGTTCGATTCCAGGGTGCCGTCGATGCGGTTGATGGTCGGGCCGAAACCGATCGACACGACGTCGTTGAACTTGTAGCTCACGGTTGGCTGGAAGGTGATGACTTGTACTTCGGACTTGCTGCCGAAGTAACGGCCGGCAAAGCCGTTTTCGTAATCGGTGATCAGGCCGAACGGTACGTACACGCCCAGGCCGAATGCCCAATGATCATCGATCGGCTTGACGTAGAAGCCCATAGGTACGGAGGTGAAGGGCACCATGTCGCCTTTGTTGCTGCCGCCGTTAGGGCTGGAGCTGGCGTCGCTGATATCGGTTTTTGCGTCGAGGAATGCAACACCGCCAGTGACTTGTTCACGCGTGATGCGCGACATGCCGGCAGGGTTGCCATAAACAGTGCTTGCGTCGTCGGCAGAAGAAGATCGCCCAGCGTAACCAGTGCCCATCCCGCTGATACTGTGTTCGTTGATGGCAAAGCCAGCTGCGAAGATCTGGGTGGATGCCATGGTAACGGCGAGGCTAAGGGTGGTTTTGAGCATTACTTTTTTCATTATTAGAACTCCTGGTGATCACCGGGGCGAAAATTACCAAGATTTTCGTCCCAGCGCTATAGTCCGTATGCCTTGAGTTAGAGCGGTTTTGTAGGACAATCCGACCAGATTCGCGACCTGTTGGCAGATCTTCTGAAACCGACGGGTCAGCAAGCGACCTGATTCAGCGGTGAAACACAGGTTTGCCAGGCGCAAGTGAAGTCACGCAGACGACCTTGGGGTTGGAAGGTCTGACGCCAGATGCGCGCCATCCCGAGCAAATCATCCGGGTCGGGGAGGGTGGGGTTTTGTTCTTCTACCAGCAGCCAGGCGATGGCGGTGGCGTAACGCAGGTTGACGGTCAATTCCAGGTGCGGGCCACTCAAAAACGCATGTTGGCTGGCGAGGCCGCGCACCAGGCTGGCACGCTCGGGATCGAGGGCCAGATAGTCATCCCACAGTGCCTGATGGCGATGCTCGGCAATGCGGTAGAGGCCGTGGCCACGGCGGTCATGCAGGGCAGACCCGAGGGCGGATTGGCTGGCGGCGATACCCAGCAGCAGGGATTCGGCGGTTGCGCAGTGACGTCCCAGATAAATCAACGTAGGACGGATCACGTAGCGACACAGTTCGCTGGCAGCGATACCCATAAAATCCTCGGATCTTGTTGTTGGGCGGCGATGCCTGAAGGGGGCCTTGGCAGCGGTGGATCGACTCAGGCTCGCCGAAAGCGGATCAAGCCGCTTGAGTTGAAGTGTAGTGTCATATTCACAACGTAAAGGCCTGTTTTTAAAATATTTCCGGCTTCGAGTTATAACCGTTATATCAGAAGGTGCTTAAGCGCTAACGGGCCAAAAGTGAAACATCAGGCAATAAAAAGCCCCGCAATTTAAGCGGGGCTTTTGCTTTTGCAGCCTTTTCGGCTTTCAGGCAACCAGTGCCTGACGGGTACGATCGATCACGGCCTGCAGCGGTTCTGCGCTGGAGTATTGATCGGGGTACAGACGCTCGCTGTGGCGGGCGATACCGTGTTCATTGACCAAAGTGAAGCTGAAGCAGCCTTTGCGAGCGGCCATGATCAGGCAGTTCATTGGCGCAAAAGCGTTGGTTAGGGTGCGAATGGCATCCTGAGTATGGATTTGAGTAGACATAGTTATTAGGTGTTCCTACAAATGACACGGATAAGAACCGTGCAACGTTAAAACGTTCCAGTGACGACGACCACCATTGGTCGAACGAAGAACCCGACTGGAACAAAGCAGCCAGTTTGAAGCGCTGATAAGTTGGCGCGCTTGGGCTGGCAGGTAGGTACTTAGGAGGGCAGGCAACACATCAAGGGCAAAGGTTCTGGGCCCGGGGTGAAGATCCTGATCAATTTGCAGGTTGGTTCGGTCAGAGTAAGTGGTCTTCGCAACACCCTTTGCATCATTCAAAGGCAGTGTCGTCGCAAGATTTACCTGGAAACCATCGAGGGGTCGCTCCCGCTTGTTCGGTAGGGGCTTCTTGGAAGAAGGCTGACCGTGGGGATGTGTTCGACCGGAATTGACTTTCAGCTTGGTACTAACGCCGCGGATAGTAACGGATCGAAATGCACAAAGCAAACCCTGACTGAAAAAACATTCCATGAAGGGCAACCCCTGTTTTCGTCAGTAACGGCCCGCCCCGTCCTGGCTCATTTTCTTGACCGTCGGTCGGTGAAGAAAATGTCATGAAGCCACGTCGCAGACCGGTTTATCCCCAGACTGACCGTCAAAATGACCCGAAAAAGCGCATCGATATAACCGGGTAACAGGTACTTGTGCACATTAGTTGCGGGAGCTGTAACGATACTGTCATACCAATCCTGACCCCGATGGCTGCCTGCATCGAAAGTTTAAGTCAATGAAAAACATCGCTTTTTTTTGTTGGTGAAAAAATCGTCAGTTTGACTGCGAGCCCCATTCCACAAGGCTTTGCGAGGGTTGAAGGACGGTTGTCCACTGAGTTATCCACAGCTTCTGTGGATTGTCCCGAGCGCTTGCTCTAGCACGGGCGTGCCGGGATGTTTTTCGACTTTACCTGTAAGAAAAAGAGAGTAGAGTGGCGCGCCTTCCGATCTGTCCCACAGTGCTTTATGAAGTTTCGCTCAGCATCAGACTCTGTTACCTCACAACACCCGCCTGTTACCCCGCCCAAGCGCTTTTCCGTGCGTGTAGCTGAATGGCTGCTCGATAGCCCGCGCTTGAGTGACAGCCATAATGCCAAGCACCTCGCCGGACGCCTGCTCAAGCAGCCGGCACGCGAAGGCGTAGTCGTTGCGCAAAGCCGTCTCGGCCAACTGATGTGCCGTGAGTGCGGCAATGCCCGGGACCGGCGCATCGGTCACGATCTTTTGCGCCAGGCGGCCCGTGCGGGCGACGTGCGGGCACAACAAGAGCTGGGTCTGATTGAAGACTGAGCTGTCCATGCTCTGAAACCGTGGTTAACTTTCAGACTTCATCGGATCGGCCGGAATCGCTATGGCTTTGGACCAGGGCGCGGCAATCTAGTCAGTCGTAGCGAACAGCTGAAATTGTTCGCAAGAGCAAAAGATCGCAGCCTTCGGCAGCTCCTACGGGGATCTATGTAGGAGCTGCC